>NZ_JBHXML010000011.1:0-69475 GCF_042720345.1 Kitasatospora sp. NPDC058478
GGCGAAGCTGAGAACTTAAGCGCCAGTAAACGGCGGTGGTAACTATAACCATCCTAAGGTAGCGAAATTCCTTGTCGGGTAAGTTCCGACCTGCACGAATGGCGTAACGACTTCTCGACTGTCTCAACCATAGGCCCGGTGAAATTGCATTACGAGTAAAGATGCTCGTTTCGCGCAGCAGGACGGAAAGACCCCGGGACCTTTACTATAGCTTGATATTGGTGTTCGGTTCGGCTTGTGTAGGATAGGTGGGAGACTTTGAAGCAGCAACGCCAGTTGTTGTGGAGTCGTCGTTGAAATACCACTCTGGTCGTGCTGGATGTCTAACCTGGGTCCGTGATCCGGATCAGGGACAGTGTCTGGTGGGTAGTTTAACTGGGGCGGTTGCCTCCTAAAGAGTAACGGAGGCGCCCAAAGGTTCCCTCAGCCTGGTTGGCAATCAGGTGTTGAGTGTAAGTGCACAAGGGAGCTTGACTGTGAGACTGACGGGTCGAGCAGGTACGAAAGTAGGGACTAGTGATCCGGCGGTGGCTTGTGGAAGCGCCGTCGCTCAACGGATAAAAGGTACCCCGGGGATAACAGGCTGATCTTCCCCAAGAGTCCATATCGACGGGATGGTTTGGCACCTCGATGTCGGCTCGTCGCATCCTGGGGCTGGAGTAGGTCCCAAGGGTTGGGCTGTTCGCCCATTAAAGCGGTACGCGAGCTGGGTTTAGAACGTCGTGAGACAGTTCGGTCCCTATCCGCTGTGCGCGTAGGAGTGTTGAGAAGGGCTGTCCCTAGTACGAGAGGACCGGGACGGACGAACCTCTGGTGTGCCAGTTGTCCTGCCAAGGGCATGGCTGGTTGGCTACGTTCGGGAGGGATAACCGCTGAAAGCATCTAAGCGGGAAGCCTGCTTCGAGATGAGCACTCCCACCTCCTTGAGAGGGTAAGGCTCCCAGTAGACGACTGGGTTGATAGGCCGGATATGGAAGCCCTGTGAGGGGTGGAGTTGACCGGTACTAATAGGCCGAGGGCTTGTCCTCAGTTGCTCGCGTCCACTGTGTTGTTCTGAAACAACGACCCCAACCCGTTTGGCTACGGGGTTGGTGCGGTTGACAGTTTCATAGTGTTTCGGTGGTCATAGCGTGAGGGAAACGCCCGGTTACATTCCGAACCCGGAAGCTAAGCCTTACAGCGCCGATGGTACTGCAGGGGGGACCCTGTGGGAGAGTAGGACGCCGCCGAACAATCATTCCAAAAAGACCCCCTCCCGTTCGGGAGGGGGTCTTTTTGCGTTAACCTCTGCCGACACACGAACCAGAGTTTGTCGGAGAGGCGCGATCCGTTGCAGAACCTGACCCTTACCTGGCAGTCCGCCGGGGGCGCCGCGGTCGCTCTCTACGGCGGGGCGTACGCCGCCGCCAGGGTCCGGAAGCCGTCCCTGTCGGCGCTGCTGCGGGAGGCCGGCACGCTGCTGGCGCTGTTCGCGCTCTGGCAGCTGGTGGGCCACCTCTCGGTGATGAGCGGAGACCACGCGCTGGACCGGGCGGATTGGATCCACCGCACCGAGTCGGCGATCGGTCTACCGGACGAGGCGTCCTGGCAGGCGGCCGTCACGCCGTACCCGGTGCTGGTGAGGCTCGCGAACTACTACTACGCGGCGATGCACTTCGCGGTGATGCTGGCGGTGCTGCTCTGGGTGTTCGTGCGGCACCGGGAGCGGTACGCGTGGGTGCGGAACACGGTGGTGATCACCACGGCGGTCTGTCTGCTGGTGCAGTTCATCCCGGTGGCGCCGCCCCGGATGCTGCCGCAGCACGGGTTCGTCGACGTGGCCGCCGAGTACGGGCAGTCGGTGTACGGGGGCGCGATGGGTGGTGTGGTGGTGGCCGACCAGCTGTCGGCGATGCCGTCGGTGCACGTCGCGTGGTGCGTGCTGGCGGCGGTCGCGGTGGTGCGGGTCTCGCGGAGTCCGCTGCGGTGGGTGATGGTGCTGCACCCGGTGCTGACCGTCGCGGTGGTCGTGGTGACCGCGAACCACTTCTGGGCGGACGGCATCGTCGCCGTCGTGATCCTGCTGCTCGCGTACGCCGCCCAGGCCCTGGTGGCACGTCGCCGGGGTCGGGCCTCCGTCGACACGGAGGTCCGACCCCGGTACGCCGCGGCGGATCAGCCGCAGCGGGTCATTTGACCGGCAGGGCCATCCTGCCCCAGGAGCCGTTGCTGAGCGCGGAGGTGGCCCAGTACCAGGCGGTGAGCCCGGAGACGGCCGCGACCCAGCCGGCGAACTTGGCGAGGCCGCTGTAGCCGCCGAAGACGGCGATGGCGTTCAGCAGCAGGGACAGCGTGAGCAGGCCGTAGACGGCGCGGTTGAACAGGCCCGCGCCCCAGCTGGCGGCGGTCAGGGTGAGGGCGAGCAGGGCCCAGAGCAGGAGGAACAGGCCGGCGGCGTTCTTGCCTGCCCCGCCGGCCGTCGACCAGGTCGCCCAGAAGGCGCCGAGGCTGGTGAAGGCCGTTCCGGTGAAGCCCTCGCCGCCGCGGAGCTGCCACAGGCCCGCGATGAAGAGGGTGACTCCGCCGACCAGATGGGCGAGGTGTGCCGCGTCCCCGACCCCGGTGCCGCTGAAGACGCCGGTGGAGAGCAGGCCGTAGGCGAGCAGTGTGAGGCCGAGTGCGAGGTAGCCGAGGTTACCCGCGTCGGCTCCGGTGGAGCGGGCGTTCGTTGCCCCGGTAGCTTCGTTGCTCACCGGAGGCTCCTTTCACTTTGGGCGCGCGCAGGGCGCAGTCAACGCAGTGGTGTGGTCCGATGAGGTGGATGCGCGCGACCGCGCCGAGGGCGCACGGCTGGAGCGTGCGCGGGCTGCGGTCAGAAGTGATGGGTCGGCGGGAGAGCCGCCGGTCCTGTCCCCGCCGGGGGATTCCCCGGTGAGATCGGTGTACCCGGACGTACTCGCTTGTACCCTTGTGAATATAACAATTTGTGACGATGTCAGCTGTGGAACGCTCAGGGCCGACCGGGGAGCCAGGGGCTGACCGAGAGGCGGTGTCGGCTCACGAGGCGCGCTGGGTCGGCACCCGCAGGGTCAGGATGGCCATGTCGTCGGACGGCGGTTCCGGGGCGAAGCGCTCGACGGCGCGCTGCACCCGCATCGCGACCGCTCCGGCGGTCAGGCCGGTACAGCCGGTGAGCACCTCGGCGAGGCCGTCGTCGCCCAGCATCCGGCTGCCCTCGCGGCGTTCGGTGACGCCGTCGGTGACGCACAGCAGGACCTCGCCGGGGGAGAGCACCAGGCGCTCGGCGGTGAGGTCGAGGTCCTCCATGACGCCGAGCAGCGGCTGCGGGGTGGCGGCCCGGTCGACCTGGCCGTCGGTGCCCAGCCGGAGCGGCAGCGGGTGGCCGGCGCAGACCAGGGACAGTTCGATGCTGCCGTCCGGGCGGGGCGTCAGTTCGCCGTAGAGCAGGGTGAGGAAGCGGCTGCGCGAACCCTCGTCCAGGATGGCCGCGTTGAGGCGGCGGAGCACCTGCGGTGCGTCCAGGCCCTCGCGGGCGAGCAGGCGCAGCGAGTGCCGGGCGAGGCCGGTGACCGAGGCGGCCTCGGGGCCGGTGCCGCAGACGTCGCCGATGGCGAAGCCGTAGGTGCCCTCGCGGATGGTGAACAGGTCGTAGAAGTCGCCGCCGACCTCGTTGCCCTCGCCGGCGGCCTGGTAGTAGACGTCGACCTCGACGCCCGGGATCTCGGGCAGGTCCGGCGGCAGCAGGCTGCGTTGCAGGGCCTGACTGGTGGCGGTGCGCTCGGAGTAGAGGCGGGAGTTGTCGAGTGCGAGGGCGGCCCGGCGGGAGAGGTCCTCGGCGAGTTCGAGGATCTCCTGGCGGAACCGGACGCCGGCCGGGACGCCGAGCGCGAGCAGGCCGATGACCCGGTTGCGGGCGGTCAGCGGCAGGACGACGGTCTCGCCGAGCAGTCCGGCGAGTTCGGGGCTGTCGGTGAGGCCGCCGGCGGCGGCGGTCTCGGCGGGCGCCGACCAGAAGCGGACGCCGTGGGTCGGGCCGGCGTCGGGGGCCGGGGTCTTGTCGAGCAGGTCGCGCAGCGGGTCGATCCGGTCCTCGTCCTCGTGCAGGACGAAGGCGAGGCCGGCCGCGGCGCCGTGGTCGCCCTTGGTGTAGACGGCGCACCAGGAGGCGAGGGTGGGGACGGCCATCTGGGCCATCAGGGCGAGGGTCTGCTCGTGTTCGAGGGTGCCGGCGAGCAGGTCGGAGGCCTCGACGAGGAAGGACAGCGAGCCCCGGCGGAGTCGTTCGAGCTCGGTCAGCCGGGTGCTCTCGACGGCGAGGGCGACCCGGTCGGCGGCGAACTGCAGCCGCAGGGCGTCCTCGTTGTCGTAGCGGCCGGGCGCGGCGGTGGCGATGCCGAGCGAGCCGATCAGCCGGCCCTCGACCTTGAGCGGGACGGTGACCAGGGAGCGCATGCCGCTGCCGGTGAGCAGGGGCAGGCCGGTCGGGCGGGCGGTGAGGTCCTCGTGGACGGAGGGCAGCCGGGCGGAGTCGTAGCGGCTGCCGGTGTCGACCGGGAAGCGGGTGTGCCGGCGGTGTCCGGAGGTGAAGCCGGTGGCGGCGCGGACCTCGAACTCGGTCTCGTCGTCGGTGGTCAGCAGCAGGTACGCGGCGTCGGCGTCGAGCAGGTCGCGGGCGCGTTCGACGGTGCGCTGGAGCAGGGTGTCGAGGTCGTCGGTGGCGACCGGGCCGGCCAGCAGGTCGAGCCGGGGGCCGGTCGGGTCGGAGCGCTCGCCGGGCAGGGCGCGGGCGGGGGAGCGAAGCACCGCGCGGTCGGGTTCGAGGACGAGCAGGCAGAGGGTGGAAGGGACGCCCTCGGTGTCGCGTACGCGGACCTGGACGCCGTACACCTCGACCTCGTGGCCGTCCGCGCGGCGGACGCCGTAGCCGCCCTCCCAGCGGGCCAGCCGCAGGGTGTCGGCGAGGCCGAGGCCGCGGCCGGCGGACTGCGGCCAGACGGCGAGGTCGGCCCAGGGGCGGCCGAGGACGGTGGCGGCGGGGTACTGGAAGAGCGCTTCGGCGTCCGGGTTCCAGGCGAGGACGCGGCCGTCCTCGTCGAGCTGGACGACGGCGACGTGCACCGGGCCGGGGCCGCTGGGCAGGTCGCTGCCGGGGGTCGCGGGGACGGCGTAGCGGGTGCCGGCCACGGGGGCGGGCAGGGCGAGCCGGAACCAGACGGTCTTGCGCCCGGCCGCGTACTCGACGCCCCAGCGCTCGGCGAGGGCGGAGCACATCAGCAGGCCGCGGCCGCCCTCGCCGTCGGGGTCGGCGTAGCGGTCGGAGGCGGTGACGGGGCCGTCGCCGAGGGAGGGCAGGCCGCGTTCGGGGTGGTGGTCGGTGACTTCGATCCGGACGGTGCCCTCCTCACGCAGGCAGCACACCTCGGCGGCGGTGCCGGCGTGGACGACGGCGTTGGTGACCAGTTCGCTGACCAGGACGACGGCGTCGTCGACGACCTCGGGCAGACCCCAGCCGAGCAGCGCGTCCCGTACGAAGCCCCGGGCGGCGGCTGCGGACCGGCCGTCGGGGTCGAAGGTGGCGGCTGCGCGCGCGGTGACCACGTTGCCACTTCTCCTCTGCTGCTCTGGCCTTGACTGTCCGGGGCGTGGCGCCGACTCCCGGTGCGTGCCGCCGGGGTGGCGGCGCTGGGTCGGGTCATGGCCCGGTGCAGCGCTCCACCCTACTTTCCGCTTGGTTCCCCGTGGGGGCGGGGCGTTGAAACAGGCACCTGAGAGTGATTCTGCCCACCTGTTTCGGACGGTCGGCTACCAACCGGGCGCAACCGGCCGTATACCCGGCGCCGGTGCTGCCAGACTGGGGGGTCCGCGACGGCCGGTCGGAGCAGTACGGTCGATGCGGGTGCCGGTGTGCCGTGTGGGGCGCCGGTACGCAGCCCGACCGGGCCGGTGCCCCGGTGCGTGCCGTACCGGCACGGACGGTCACCGGAAAGTTCACGATGTGGGAGGGGCCCGTTGAGTTCGGCCACCAAGGACGCAACCGGTACGACGCCGCCCGTTCCGCGCGGTGGGCGGTCCGGGACCGCGCCGCGGAACGCGGCCGGCCGGCGAGTGAGCCACAACCGGGGGGCGGAGCCGGCCGAACTGCGAAAGCTGTTGGCCGCGCTGACCGCGATGCGGGACGGCAACTTCCGCCGCCGGCTGACGGTTCCGGGGGACGGTCCGCTGGCGGAGATCGCCGCGGTGTTCAACGAGGTCGCCGAGCGCAATCAGCACCTGACCGGCGAACTGGCCCGGGTGCGGCGGGCGGTGGGCCGCGAGGGCCGGCTGAACGAGCGGCTGGAGACCGGCGCGGGCGAGGGCGCCTGGATGGCGGCCGTCGACAACTGCAACGCGCTGATCGACGATCTGGCCCGTCCGATGGCCGAGGTGGGCCGGGTGCTCTCCTCGATCGCCGAGGGCGACCTGGACCAGAAGATGGAGCTGCGCTCGCTGCACAGCAACGGGGTGAGCCACCCGCTGCGCGGCGAGTACCTGAAGATCGGCCGGACCGTCAACGGGCTGGTGGACCAGCTCTCGGAGTTCACCGACGAGGTGACCCGGGTGGCCCGCGAGGTGGGCACCGAGGGCAAGCTGGGCGGCCAGGCCAAGGTCCGTAGTGTGTCCGGCAGTTGGAAGGACCTGGCGGATTCGGTCAACACCATGGCCGGCCGGCTGACCGCGCAGGTGCGCAACATCGCCCAGGTGACCACCGCGGTGGCCAAGGGCGACCTGTCCCGCAAGGTCACCGTCGAGGTGGCCGGCGAGATGCTGGAGCTGAAGAACACCGTCAACACGATGGTGGACCAGCTGAACGGGTTCGCCGCCCAGGTCACCGGGGTGGCCAGGGACGTGGGCACCGAGGGCCGGCTCGGCGGTCAGGCGCAGGTGCCGGGCGTGGCCGGGGTCTGGCGGGACCTGACCGACTCGGTGAACTTCATGGCCGACAACCTGACCGGCCAGGTACGCAACATCGCCCAGGTGACCACGGCGGTGGCGCGCGGGGACCTCTCGCAGAAGATCGAGGTGGACGCGCGCGGCGAGATGCTGGAGCTGAAGAACACCATCAACACGATGGTCGACCAGCTCTCCGGCTTCGCCGAACAGGTGACCAGGGTGGCTCGCCAGGTGGGTACCGAGGGGCGGCTCGGCGGTCAGGCGCAGGTGCCCGGGGCGGCCGGGGTGTGGCGCGATCTGACCGACAACGTCAACTTCATGGCGAACAACCTCACCGATCAGGTGCGCAACATCGCGCAGGTGACGACCGCGGTCGCCAAGGGCGACCTGTCGCAGAAGATCCAGGTGGACGCGCGCGGGGAGATCCTGGAGCTGAAGAACACCATCAACACGATGGTGGACCAGCTGGGGGCCTTCGCCGACGAGGTCACCAGGGTGGCCCGGGACGTCGGCACCGAGGGCATCCTCGGCGGTCAGGCGAGCGTGCCCGGGGTGTCCGGGACGTGGAAGGACCTGACCAACAGCGTCAACCTGATGGCCAACAACCTGACCAGCCAGGTCCGCAACATCGCCGAGGTGACCACGGCGGTGGCGCGCGGCGACGTGTCGAAGAAGATCACCGTCGACGCCCGGGGCGAGATCCTGGAGCTGGTGACGACCGTCAACACCATGGTCGACCAGCTGTCGGCGTTCGCCGACGAGGTGACCCGGGTCGCCCGCGAGGTGGGCACCGAGGGGATCCTGGGCGGCCAGGCGCGGGTGCGCGGGGTGTCGGGGATCTGGAAGGACCTGACCGACAACGTCAACTTCATGGCGTCCAACCTGACCGGGCAGGTCCGCAACATCGCCGAGGTCGCCACCGCGGTGGCCCGCGGCGACCTGTCCAAGAAGATCACCATCGAGGCGCAGGGCGAGGTCGCCGCCCTCGCCGGGACCTTGAACACCATGGTCGACCAGCTCTCCTCCTTCGCGGTGGAGGTGACCAGGGTGGCCCGCGAGGTCGGCACCGACGGCACCCTGGGCGGTCAGGCGAGCGTGCCGGGCGTGGCCGGCATCTGGAAGGACCTGACCGACAACGTCAACCTGATGGCCAACAACCTCACCGGCCAGGTCCGCAACATCGCGCTGGTGATCACGGCGGTGGCCCGCGGCGACCTCTCGCAGAAGATCGACGTCGACGCGCGCGGCGAGATCCTCCAGCTCAAGACCAGCATCAACACCATGGTCGACCAGCTGTCCGCGTTCGCCGACGAGGTCACCCGGGTCGCCCGCGAGGTGGGCACCGACGGGCGGCTCGGCGGCCAGGCCCGGGTACCCGGCGTGGACGGCACCTGGCAGGACCTCACCGAATCGGTGAACGAACTGGCCAACAACCTGACCCGGCAGGTGCGCGCGATCGCCCAGGTCGCCACCGCCGTGACCAGGGGCGACCTGAGCCTGCGGATCGACGTGGACGCCGCGGGGGAGCTCGACGAGCTCAAGGACAACATCAACCAGATGATCGCCAACCTGCGCGAGACCACCCGCACCAACCAGGAGCAGGACTGGCTCAAGACCAACCTGGCCCGGATCTCAGGCCTGCTCCAGGGCCGCCGGGACCTGGAGGCCGTCGCCTCGCTGATCATGACCGAGCTGACCCCGGTGGTCTCCGCCCAGCACGGCGCCTTCTTCCTCGCCCAGCCGGCCGGCCGCACCGCCGAGCTGATCACCGAGGACGACGACGAGAACGACACCGTCCTGCGGCTGATCGGCAGTTACGGCTACCAGCGGCGCGCGATGCCGACCACCTTCCGGCCCGGCGAGTCGCTGATCGGGCAGGCCGCGGTGGAGAAGCGGGCGATCATCCTCAAGGAGGCGCCGCCCGGATACCTCAAGATCGCCTCCGGCCTCGGCGAGGCCTCGCCGGCCCACATCGTGGTGCTGCCGGTGCTGTTCGAGGGCCGGCTGCTGGGCGTGATCGAGCTGGCCACCTTCAGCTCCTTCACCACCGTCGCGCTGGACTTCCTCAACCAGATCGCCGACCTGATCGGCGTCACCGTCAACACCATCAGCGTCAACACCAAGACCGAGGGTCTGCTGCTGGAGTCCCAGCGGCTCACCGCCGAACTCTCGATGCGATCCGCCGAGTTGGAGGCGCGCCAGGAGGAACTGGAGCGTACCAACGAGGAGTTGCAGGAGAAGGCCGAGCAACTCGCCCAGCAGAACCGCGACATCGAGATCAAGAACAGCGAGATCGAGGAGGCCCGGCAGGTCCTGGAGGAGCGCGCCGAGCAGCTCGCCCTGGCCTCCCGGTACAAGAGCGAGTTCCTCGCCAACATGTCGCACGAGCTGCGCACCCCGCTCAACTCGCTGCTGATCCTGGCCAAGCTGCTCTCCGACAACAACGAGGGCAACCTCTCGCCCAAGCAGGTCGAGTTCGCCGACACCATCCACGGCGCCGGCTCCGACCTGCTCCAGCTGATCAACGACATCCTCGACCTCTCCAAGGTCGAGGCCGGCAAGATGGACGTCCGCCCGGCCCGGATCGCCCTGGTCCAGCTGGTCGACTACGTCGAGGCCACCTTCCAGCCGGTCGCGCTGGACAAGAACCTGGACTTCGCCGTCCGGGTCTCGCCCGCCCTGCCGGTCACCCTGCACACCGACGAGCAGCGGCTCCAGCAGGTGCTGCGCAACCTGATCTCCAACGCCGTCAAGTTCACCGACGCCGGCGCGGTCGACTTCTCGATCTCCCCGGCCGGCGCGGAGGTCCCGCAGCACGTGCGCGAGCGGCTGCTGGAGTCCGGCTCGATCAAGGACCCGGACGACGAGCTGATCGCCTTCGCGGTCTCCGACACCGGCATCGGCATCCCCGGCAACAAGCTGCGGGAGATCTTCGAGGCGTTCAAGCAGGCCGACGGCACCACCAGCCGCAAGTACGGCGGCACCGGGCTCGGCCTGTCGATCAGCCGCGAGATCGCGCGGCTGCTGGGCGGCGAGATCCACGCCGAGAGCGAGCTGGGCAAGGGCTCCACGTTCACGCTCTACCTGCCGCTGCGCACCGAGGCCCCGGGCGCGACCCAGGTCGAGCGCCCGGCCGTGTCGAGCGTCCCGACGCTGCGCGCCTCCGTCGGCGTGACCCCGATCGGGGTGCCCGTGCCGGTCGGCGAGAACCCGGCCGACCACTGGGCCCAGGAGGTCCGCGAGCTGGCCGAGGAGCGCCGCCGCGGAGCGGTGGAGCGCCGGCGCAGCGCCGCCCTGGACGCCGCCGCCGGGGCCCGCCCGGTGGAGCCCGCCCCGCCCCGCCCCAGCCGCAGCGACGTGCGCTTCGACGGCCAGCAGGTGCTGATCGTGGACGACGACGTCCGCAACGTGTTCGCCCTCACCAGCGTGCTGGAGCAGCACGGCCTGACCGTCCTGTACGCCGAGAACGGGCGCGAGGGCATCGAGATGCTGGAGCAGCACGAGAACGTGGCGCTGGTTCTGATGGACATCATGATGCCGGAGATGGACGGCTACGCGACCACCGAGGCGATCCGCCGGATGCCCCAGTTCGCGGGCCTGCCGATCATCGCGCTGACCGCGAAGGCGATGAAGGGCGACCGGGAGAAGTCGCTGGAGGCGGGCGCCACCGACCACATCACCAAGCCGGTGGAGACCGACCACCTGCTGGCGGTGATGCGCGAGTGGCTGCGGGCGGACCGCGCGTAGCGCCGGGGGAGGGCGCGAACTCCGGGGCGGGCTCCGGGGTTCGCGCCGTCCGGTGGGCCGGTTTGCTGGCGGTCGGGCCCGGGAACCCGGTAGGGTCACCGATCGTTGCGAACAGTGACCGGACGGCGACACGCTGCTGAGCGTGCGCCGGAGCACTGGCCGCGCGCCGCTCCGGATCGGGTCACGACGGAGCGATGTGCCGGGCGAGGGGGTGCGGCTAGCATGACCGGGGTAGCGGTGGGCAGGACGCGAGTGCCATCACCGGGCGGCAGGCAGGCGACAGGAGGGCGAGCCCTGATGCAGAAGGCGAAGATCCTCCTGGTCGACGACCGACCGGAGAACCTGCTGGCGCTGGAGGCGATCCTCTCCGCGCTGGACCAGACGCTGGTGCGCGCCGTCTCCGGCGAGGAGGCGCTCAAGGCGCTGCTCACCGACGACTTCGCGGTGATCCTGCTGGACGTCCAGATGCCCGGGATGGACGGCTTCGAGACGGCCGCCCACATCAAGCGCCGCGAGCGCACCCGGGACATCCCGATCATCTTCCTGACCGCGATCAACCACGGACCGCACCACACCTTCCGCGGCTACGCGGCCGGGGCCGTGGACTACATCTCCAAGCCCTTCGACCCGTGGGTGCTGCGCGCCAAGGTCTCGGTCTTCGTCGACCTGTACGTGAAGAACTGCCAGCTGAAGGAGCAGGCCGCGCTGCTGCGGCTGCAACTGGAGGCGGGCGGCGGCGAGCCGCCCCTGGGCGGGGCGCTGCTGGGCGAGCTGTCCGCGCGGCTGGCGGCGGTCGAGGAGCAGGCGGAGGCGCTGGGCAAGCAGCTGGACGGCGTCGAGGACGCCGGGGTGGCGGCCACCGCGGCGCACCTGGAGCGCAAGCTGGCGGGGCTGCGCCGGGCCCTGGACGCGCTCCGGCCGGGAACCGCGTAACCGGTCGGCGGGGTTCACTCCTGCGGGTGAATTTCTGGCGCGGCCGGGTGAAACCGGGTCAGCGTGACGGTGTGTCTGCGACACGTCCCTGAGCCCCGGCTCGGGCACATGTGCACTGGTGGCCCACCCCGGTAGGCTGCTGACCCATGGCCACTCGTACGCCCGGAAGCGCGGCACGCAACCCGAGTCCGGGACCGTCCAAGAAGGCCGCGGCGAAGGCCCCGGGCAAGCCGCCCGCGAAGAAGGCGGCGGCCAAGAAGGCGGCCCCGGCGAAGAAGGCGGCGGCCAAACCGGCCCCGCCGTCCCCGCCGCCGCCCAAACCGATACTCTTCCGGGCCGTCCGGGCCGTCTGGCTCGGCGTGGCGAACAGCATCGCCGCGATCTTCCGGGGCTTCGGCGACGGGGCCAAGAACCTCCACCCGGCCCACCGCAAGGACGGGCTGGGCCTGCTGCTGTTCGCACTCGCGCTGGTGACCGCCGCCGGCACCTGGTTCAGCCCGCAGGGCTGGCTGGGCGAGGCGGCCACCGCCGTGGTGTCCGGGCTGTTCGGGCGGCTCGACGTGCTGGTGCCGTTCCTGCTGGCCGGGATCGCGGTCCGGCTCTGGCGCCACCCGGAGCTGCCGGAGGCCAACGGCCGGATCATGATCGGCCTGAGCGCGCTGCTGGTCGGCGTCCTCGGCCTGGTGCACATCGGCTGCGGCGCGCCCATGATGGGCAGCGGCGCCTCGCGGATAAGGGCGGCCGGCGGGATCATCGGCTGGGCCGTGTCCACCCCGATGATGGCCGCCGCCGGGCCGGCGCTGGCCGTGCCGCTGCTCCTGCTGCTGTCCTTCTTCGGCCTGCTGGTGGTCACCGCCACCCCGGTCAACCGCATTCCCGAGCGGCTGCGGTCGGCCGGCGTGCGCCTCGGCGTGGTGGAGCCCGGGCCGGAGGACGAGCTGCGCGAGGGGCGTACGCCGGAGCGCGACCTGTCCACCGAGCCGCCCGAGGACGCGGACCCCGCCGCGCTGCCGTTCACCGTGGGCAGCGAGGACCCGGGCGACGAGGTGGCCGCCCGCCGTCGGCGCCGCCGCCGCAAGCCGGCGGACGACGAGGACCAGCCCGGCGCCGTCCGGGTGTCCCTGGACAAGGAGCCGCTGGACCCGTACGCCACCCGCGACCTCGCCGCCGGCGCCGCCGCCGACCTGGACGGGGCACTGGTCTACGGCGTGCCCGCCTCCTCGGCGGTGGCGAACATGATGCACCAGGTGCAGGACCGCACCGCCCCGCCGGAGGAGGCCGCCGTCCCGGCCGCCCGCAGCGCGGGCCCGGGCGCGCCCGAGGAGCACGGCCCGGCCCCGGTGCGGATGGAGCAGCTCCAGCTGGCCGGCGACGTCACCTACGCGCTGCCCCCGCTCGACCTGCTGGAGCGCGGCGGCCCGGCCAAGGCCCGCAGCGCCCTCAACGACGAGGTGGTGGCCCAGCTCAGCAGCACCTTCGCCGAGTTCAAGGTGGACGCCAGGGTCACCGGCTTCACCCGGGGCCCGACGGTGACCCGCTACGAGGTCGAGCTCGGCCCGGCCGTCAAGGTGGAGCGGATCACCGCGCTCGCCAAGAACATCGCGTACGCGGTGGCCAGCGCCGACGTGCGGATCATCAGCCCGATCCCTGGCAAGTCCGCGGTCGGCATCGAGATCCCCAACCGGGACCGCGAGATGGTCAACCTCGGCGACCTGCTGCGCTCGCGCACGGCCGCCGAGGACACCCACCCGATGGTCGTCGGCATGGGCAAGGACGTCGAGGGCCAGACCGTGATGGCCAACCTCGCCAAGATGCCGCACATCCTGGTGGCCGGCGCGACCGGCGCGGGCAAGTCGTCCTGCATCAACTGCCTGATCACCTCGATCCTGGCCCGGGCCACCCCGGACGAGGTGCGGATGGTGCTGGTCGACCCCAAGCGGGTCGAACTGACCGCCTACGAGGGCATCCCGCACCTGATCACGCCGATCATCACCAACCCGAAGAAGGCCGCCGAGGCCCTCCAGTGGGTGGTCCGCGAGATGGACCTGCGCTACGACGACCTCGCGGCGTTCGGCTTCCGGCACGTGGACGACTTCAACGCGGCGGTGAAGGCCGGCACGGTCACCCCGCCGCTCGGCAGCGAGCGCGAGCTGACCCCGTACCCGTACCTGCTGGTGATCGTCGACGAGCTGGCCGACCTGATGATGGTGGCGCCGCGCGACGTCGAGGACTCGGTGGTCCGGATCACCCAGCTGGCCCGCGCGGCCGGCATCCACCTGGTGCTGGCCACCCAGCGGCCCTCGGTGGACGTGGTCACCGGTCTGATCAAGGCCAACGTGCCGTCCCGGCTGGCCTTCGCGACCTCCGCGATGGCCGACTCCCGGGTCATCCTGGACCAGCCCGGTGCGGAGAAGCTGATCGGCAAGGGCGACGCGCTGTTCCTGCCGATGGGCGCCGGCAAGCCGATCCGCCTCCAGGGCGCGTTCGTCACCGAGGCGGAGATCGCCGCGGTGGTGCAGCACTGCAAGGACCAGCTGACCGCCGTCTACCGGGACGACGTGACGGTCGGCGGCGGGGCCAAGAAGGAGATCGACGAGGAGATCGGCGACGACCTGGACCTGCTGATCCAGGCGGCCGAGCTGGTGGTCTCCACCCAGTTCGGCTCGACCTCGATGCTCCAGCGCAAGCTCCGGGTCGGCTTCGCCAAGGCGGGGCGGCTGATGGACCTGATGGAGTCGCGCGGGATCGTCGGGCCGAGCGAGGGTTCCAAGGCCCGCGACGTCCTGGTGAAGCCGGACGAGCTGGACGGGGTGCTGGTCGGTCTGCGCGGCTGACGACCCGCGCCTGCGACGAGTGTTCACCCGTTCGGAGGAGGGTAGGCGCGTGAAGGGGAACCGAACGCCCGTACGCCGCGTCACAGGCCGGAAAGCGAACCCCCCGGGTTCCCCGCGCGGGCCCGCTGACGGCCGTTCAGCGGGGTGCCGGGCACCCGTCGGGGCGGGCGCGCGCATTCGGGCCTGTTCCGCTTGAGAAACGATCCGCCCGCGCCCCTAGACTGTTCCCCAGCAGGTGGCCATCCGCTCGAAAGGCGTGCCCCGTGACCATCGGCAAGTCCCCCGACCGCGAGAACGCCCCGTCGTCCGTCGAGCCGACCGACGACGCGGTGCAGGCGGCCGATGCCCCGAGCATCGGCCGGGTGCTGTCCACCGCCCGGATCGAGGCCGGGCTCACGGTGGACCAGGTGAGTACGGCGACCCGGGTCCGGGTGCCGATCGTCCACGCCATCGAGGAGGACGACTTCGGCCGCTGCGGCGGCGACTTCTACGCCCGCGGGCACATCCGCGCGATCGCCCGCGAGGTCGGCGTCGACGGCGAGGCCCTGATCGCCCGGTACGACGCCGCGCACGGCGGCTCGCCCGCCTCCAAGCGGCCGACCCAGCTGATCGACAGCGGCCCGATCAAGGTGCCCGGCCGCGGCCGGCCGAACTGGGCGGCGGCCATGGTCTCCGCGATCGTCGTGGTGGTCGTCCTGATCGGCTTCAACCTGGTCAGCGGCAAGGACGGCCACACCGGCACCGGCTCCGCCAGCGCGCCGCTGCCCAGCGGCTCCGGCACCGGCTCGGTCGCCTCCGTGCCCTCGCCCACCGTGCAGCCGCCGGCGCCCGTGCCGAGTGCGGCCGCGATCGCCGCCGTCCCGGCCGACAAGGTCACCGTGAAACTGGTCGCCGAGGGCAGCACCAGCTGGGTGTCCGCGGTGGACGGCAGCGGGAAGTCGCTGTTCCAGAACAACATCAGCGACGGCCAGGACCAGACCTTCACCGACCCCAAGCAGATCAAGCTGGTGCTCGGAAACGGCGGGGCCGTGCACGCGTACGTCAACGGCAAGGATCTCGGCCTCCTCGGCAAGGACGGCCAGGTGGTGCACGTCACGTACACCCCCGGCGATCCGCAGGCGGGCTGACCACAGGCCTGCGGAGGCCCTGGAGAGCGCCCCTGCGGCCTGGCGAAGATCTGGTAATCCGAGGCGCGCGGCCTCCGGGGCGAACGGCACCGGAGGCCGCGCGTTAATCTTGGCCCTATGCCTGAACGCCGTACTGTCGCCCTTGTCACGCTCGGATGCGCCCGCAACGAGGTGGACTCCGAGGAACTCGCCGGGCGACTGGAAGCCGACGGCTGGTTGCTCGTCGACGACGCCGCCGAAGCGGACGTCGCCGTCGTCAACACCTGCGGCTTCGTCGAGGCCGCCAAGAAGGACTCCGTGGACGCCCTGCTGGAGGCCAACGACCTCAAGGGGCACGGCCGCACCCAGGCCGTCGTCGCGGTCGGCTGCATGGCCGAGCGCTACGGCAAGGAGCTCGCCGACGCCCTGCCCGAGGCCGACGGCGTGCTCGGCTTCGACGACTACTCCGACATCTCCGACCGCCTCCAGACCATCCTCTCCGGCGGCCACCACGCCCCGCACCTCCCGCGCGACCGCCGCAAGCTTCTGCCGATCAGCCCGGCCGAGCGGCAGTCCGCCGCCGAGGCCGTCGCGCTGCCCGGCCACGGCGCCGCCGAGACCCCGGCCGAGCCGATCACCGACCTGCCCGAGGGCCTCGCCCCGGCCTCCGGCCCGCGCACCCTGCGCAAGCGGCTCGACGACAACCCGGTCGCCTCGGTCAAGCTCGCCTCCGGCTGCGACCGGCGGTGCTCCTTCTGCGCCATCCCGGCGTTCCGCGGCTCCTTCATCTCCCGCCGCCCCTCCGACGTGCTGCACGAGGCCCAGTGGCTGGCCGAGCAGGGCGTGCGCGAGGTCGTCCTGGTGAGCGAGAACAACACCTCGTACGGCAAGGACCTCGGCGACATCCGGCTGCTGGAGACGCTGCTCGGCGAGATCTCCGCGATCGAGGGCGTCGAGCGGGTCCGGGTCTCCTACCTGCAGCCCGCCGAGATGCGCCCCGGGCTGATCGACGCGATGACCGGGACCACGGACGTGGTGCCCTACTTCGACCTGTCCTTCCAGCACTCGGCGCCCGCCGTGCTGCGCCGGATGCGCCGCTTCGGCTCCACCGACCAGTTCCTGGACCTGCTGAAGACCATCCGCGACCGGGCCCCGCAGGCCGGCGCCCGGTCCAACTTCATCGTCGGCTTCCCCGGCGAGACCGAGGCGGACTTCGCCGAGCTGGAGCGCTTCGTCACGCACGCCGGGCTGGACGCGATCGGCGTCTTCGGCTACTCCGACGAGGACGGCACCGAGGCCGCGACCTACGACGGCAAGCTGTCCGAGGACGTGATCGCCGACCGGCTGAACCGGCTCAGCCGGCTGGCCGAGGAGATGACCGCCCAGCGGGCCGAGCAGCGCGTCGGCACCGAGGTCGAGGTCCTGATCGAGTCCATCGAGGACGGCGTGGTCGAGGGCCGGGCCGCCCACCAGGCCCCCGAGACCGACGGTCTGACCACCCTCACCGGCGTCGAGGACCCGCAGATCGGCCAGTTCCACCGGGCCAAGGTGGTCGCCAGCGAAGGCGTCGACCTGATCGCCGAGGCGCTGGAGCCGGTCCGGGTCCGTCAGGCCCCGGGAGCCGGGGAATGACCAAGGGGCCCGGCGCCCCGGCCGCGGCCCATCCGGGCAGACCGCCGGCCGCGGTGCCGCCGGCGCCGGCTGTCTGGAACATCGCCAACATGCTCACGATGCTCCGGCTGCTGCTGGTGCCGGTCTTCGTGTCGCTGCTGTTCGCCGACGGCGGGCACGACCCCAAGTGGCGCTCGGTCGCCTGGGCGTCGTTCGCCATCGCGATGATCACCGACCTGTTCGACGGCGAGCTGGCCCGGCGCAAGGGCCTGGTCACCGACTTCGGGAAGATCGCCGACCCGATCGCCGACAAGGCGATCATGGGCTCGGCGCTGATCGGCCTCTCGCTGCTCGGAGACCTGCCCTGGTGGGTCACCGCGGTGATCCTGGCCCGCGAACTCGGCATCACCCTGATGCGCTTCTGGGTGATCCGCTACGGCGTCATCCCGGCCAGCCGCGGCGGCAAGATCAAGACGCTGACCCAGGGCATCGCGGTCGGCATGTACGTCCTGGAGCTGACCGGCTGGCTGGCCACCGCCCGGGCCGTGCTGATGGCCCTGGCGGTACTGCTGACCATCGGCACCGCGCTGGACTACGTCGGACAGGCGCTGCGCATGCGCCGCGAGGGACTGGCCGCGGAGCGCGCGGGCCGGTGAGCGACGGGGGAGACCGGGTGACGGAGCACGAGCTGGCGGTACGGGCGCACGAGGCGCTGCGCGCCAGGGGCGGCACGCTGGCCGTCGCCGAGTCGCTGACCGGAGGGCTGCTCGCGGCCGCCCTGGTCGACGTCCCCGGGGCGTCCGCGACCTTCCGGGGCTCGGTCACCGCGTACGCCACCGAGCTGAAGGCCTCGGTGCTCGGTGTGGACGAGGGGCTCCTGGCGGTGTACGGGCCGGTCCACCCGGTGGTGGCGGGGCAGATGGCCGAGGGCGTGCGCCGGCTGCTGGGGGCCACGTACGGGATCGCGACGACCGGGGTGGCCGGGCCGGACCCGCAGGACGGGCAGCCGGTGGGCACCGTACACCTGGCGGTCGCCGGTCCGGAGGGAACTCTGGTCAGTTCGCCCCGGCTGTCGGGCGGGCGTGCCAGAATCCGTCACGGGGCGGTGACCGCCGCTCTGGAGCTGTTCGTCGGGCGGCTCCGGGCCGGTACGCCCACGACCTGAACCCCGCGGGGCCCGCACCCGGGCGTCCCGCAGCCCGTTGGAGGCGCCGCGGAGGCGTGGTGGAGCCCCGATCGCGGCGATCTCCACCGAACCGAGATCCGCCGATCCGGTCCGCGGGCACGGCACAGCTGGAGGATCGTGTTACATCCAAGGGCCTGGTTGGGCAGAAACCAGGTGGCGAACGAGTTGCGTGACGGTGGCCGGGCGGTCCGCGAGGGTTACCACGAGGGGCCCGCGGACCCGGAAACGACACCGGAACGAGGAGGGGGACAGCCTTGCAGCCCAGAGTGAACACGACCAGGGTCCCCGCACGCGAAGCGGGCAAGGCGGTACGGTGGGGTCGTGACATCTCGATCCGCAGTCCGAGGAGGGAGGCACCGATGATCCTGCTTCGTCGCCTACTGGGCGATGTACTGCGTCGGCAGCGCCAGCGCCAGGGCCGCACACTCCGCGAGGTGTCGGCGGCAGCCAGGGTTTCGCTCGGTTACCTCTCCGAGGTCGAGCGGGGACAGAAGGAGGCCTCCTCGGAGCTGCTCTCCGCCATCTGCGACGCGCTCGACGTCCGGATGTCCGAGGTCATGCGCGAGGTCAGCGACGAACTGTCGCTCGCTGAACTTGCGGCGATGGCCACCCTCTCCGAAGGTGATCTGCTGAGGCCGGTACTCGAACCGGTTCCGCTGCCCGCCCCCGGCACCGACCGGGCGAACATGTCGCCCAAGGCCGCCGCGATGGACGTGGTCGCCGCCTGAACCCGGCCTCGACTCCCGGGCTCCTGGTGCCCGGGGCGAGCGAAGGAGGGCGGTCGTGCGGAGATCCGCGACGGCGTGCACGGAGGCTCGAATACGGCTGCGGCTACTGATACCGTGGCCGGCCCGCCGGGTCCTGGTGATCCTGACGGCAGGGCTGGTCTGGTGGCTGCCGGCGGTCCGGGGACAGTTGGCCGACGGCGCCGTGCTGGGACTGCTCGCGGCCGGCGGCTGGGGACTCGGCCTGATCCCGGTCCACGCCGACCGGAACGCCACCGGGCCGCAGCGGCGCCCGTCAAAGGAGGCCGTGGCCCGGGTGGCGGCGCAACCGCCGACGGTCGGCTGAACCACTCGAACGGGTGATACGAGCGAACGAAGGCCGCGGGGCACCGGATGCCCCGCGGCCTTCGGCGTCGGCGGACCTCAGGAGGACCGCAGGCGCAGGCCGCGCGGGGTGGCGTGGAAGCCGGCCTCCTCCAACGCGGCGCCCAGCGCCGAGCCGAGGGCCGGCTCGCCGTTCGCCCGCTCGACCGTGACGCTGCCGAGCGCACCCTCGCGGACCGCGGCCGCCAGCGCGCCCACCGCCAGCGCCCGGATGGCGCCGTCCTCCGGCCAGGCCAGCAGCGACTTGCCGCCCCGCTCGACGTACAGCGCCAACTCGCCGTCCACCAGCACCACCAGGGCGCCCGCCTTGCGGCCTGGGCGGTGCGCCCGGGCCTCCTTGGCTCCGGGGGCCGTCGGCGGCTCCGGCCAGGGCAGTGCGGAGCCGTAGGCGTTCGCCGGATCGGCGGCGGCCAGCACCAGCACCTGCGGCGGCTCGGTGGCCGGGGCGGCCGGCCACTCGGCGGCCCGGGCCCGCTCCAGCCGGCCGTTGACCGAGCGCAGCCGGTCGGCCGCGCCCTCCATGGCGAACTGGGCGCCGCCCAGCCCCTCGACGAAGTAGCCCCGGCGGGCCCGGCCGCGCTCCTCCATCGCGGCGAGCACCCGGTACACCCCGGCGAAGCCGCCCGGGACCCGCTCGGCCGCCACCGCGCCCCGGGTGACCAGGCCGTGCCGGTCCAGCAGGCTCTGCGCCTGGGTGGTGGCCCGGACCGTCGGGTCGGTGGTGAAGGCGGGCAGCAGCGACCAGCGCCCGGCCACCGTCGGCGGGCCGCCGCGCAGCGCGCCGCCGACCCGGCCGAAGGCGCGGCCGGCGCCGCCGTAGCGGCCGCGCGGGGTCGCCCGGGGCGCGCGGTGGGCGGTGGCACCGGCCGTCCGGCCGGAACCGAGCAGGGCGCGCAGCGGGGCGAGGGTGTCGTTGGTGACGTACCCGGCCCAGACGAGGTCCCAGAGTGCCTCGACGATCTCCGGCTCCGGGGTCTCCTCCGGCAGCTGCTGGACCAACTGGCGGAAGAACAGGCCGTAGCCGCCGGCCAGCGCCGCCAGCAGCGCGCTGTGCACGGGGGTGAGCGCGGGCGGGACGGGCTCGGGGCGCAGCAGGTGGGCGTGCTCGGCCAGGTGCAGGCTGAGCCAGCCGTCCTTGCCGGGCAGCGCGCCGGCCCCGCACCAGCCGATCTCGCCGGCCGCCGTCAACTCGTCCAGCAGGCCGGGGGAGTAGCCGGTGAGCCGGGCCGGGAGGATCAGCTTCTCCAGGGCGGAGGCGGGCAGGGCGGTGCCCTGGAGCTGTTCGACCACCCGGAGCAGGCCGTCCGGGCCGCTCAGCCGGTGGCCGGCCAGGTGCTGCCACTGCGGGAGGAACGCGGCCAGGGCGCGCGGCGGGACGGGTTCGACCTCCTGGCGCAGGGCGGCCAGCGAGCGGCGGCGCAGCCGGCGCAGGACCTCGGCGTCGCACCACTCGGTGGTGGTGTGGTCGGGAGGGGTGGTGTGGAGCGCCTCCGGCGAAGGGGACCGGCGGGCGACGGGTGGGCGGAACTGGCCCTGGACCAGGCGGCCGGCGGCGGTGAGCCGGTGCAGGGTGCCGGTGACGACGGCGGTGCCGAGGCCGAAGCGGGCGGCCGCCTCGGCGGCGGCGAACGGGCCGTGGGTGCGGGCGTAGCGGGCGAGCAGGTCGCCCAGCGGATCCTTGACCGGCTCGGTGAAGGCCTCGGGGACGCCGACCGGCAGCGGGGTGCCGAGCGCGTCGCGCAGCCGCCCGGCGTCCTCGACGGCGGACCAGCGCCGCTCGCCGGCGATCCGGACCTGGATCACCCGGCGGGCGGCCTCCAACTCCAGGGCCCAGAGCGGTTCGGCGCCGCGGGCCGCCAGCTCGGCCTCGGTGAGCGGGCCGAGCAGGCGCAGCGCGTCGGCGACACCCTCGGCGTCCTTGATCCGGCGCTCGGGCGTGAGGCGCTGGAGCTCGGCCTCCAACTCGGCGAGCACCTGCGGGTCGAGCAGTTCGCTCAGCTCGGCCTGGCCGAGGAGTTCGGACAGCAGCCGGGAGTCGAGCGAGAGGGCGGCGGCGCGGCGCTCGGCGAGCGGGGAGTCCCCCTCGTAGAGGAACTGGGCGACGTAGCCGAACAGGAGGGAGCGGGCGAAGGGCGAGGGCTCGGGGGTGGTGACCTCGACCAGGCGGACGGCGCGGGATTCGAGGTCGCCCATCAGCTCGACCAGGCCCGGCACGTCGAAGACGTCCTGGAGGCACTCGCGGACGGCCTCCAGGACGATCGGGAACGAGCCGTACTCGGAGGCGACTTCGAGCAGTTGGGCGGCGCGTTGGCGCTGCTGCCAGAGCGGGGTGCGGCGGCCGGGGCTGCGGCGCGGGAGCAGCAGGGCACGGCCGGCGCACTCGCGGAAGCGGGAGGCGAACAGGGCGGAGCCGCCGACCTGGTCGGTGACCAGCTGCTCGATCTCGGCGGCGTCGAACAGGGCGGCGTCGGCGCCGACCGGGGCCTCGTCCGAACCGGACTGCTCCGAGGGGCTGTTGAAGTCGAAGTCGGTGGCGAGGAGGTCGGCGTCCGGCAGGCGCAGCACGATGCCGTCGTCGGCGTGCATGACCTGGGGGTCGAGGCCGTGCTTCTCGCGCAGCCGGGCGCCGAGCGCGAGCGCCCAGGGGGCGTGCACCTGGGCGCCGAAGGGGGAGTGGATGACGATCCGCCAGTCGCCGAGCTCGTCCCGGAAGCGCTCGACGACGATGGTGCGGTCGTCCGGGAGGTGGCCGGTGGCCGCGCGCTGCTGGGCGAGGTAGTCGAGCAGGTTGGCGGCGGCCCAGTCGTCCAGGCCGGCCCGGTGCAGCCGGGCGGTGGCGGCCTCGGGCTCCAGGGCGCCCAGCTCGCGGGTGAACGCGCCGAGGGCGCGGCCGAGTTCGAGCGGGCGGCCGAGGGTGTCGCCCTTCCAGAACGGGAGCCGGCCGGGCACGCCGGGGGCGGGGGTGACCAGCACCTTGTCGTGGGTGATCTCCTGGATCCGCCAGGAGGTGGTGCCGAGGGTGAACACGTCGCCGACGCGGGACTCGTAGACCATCTCCTCGTCGAGCTCTCCGACCCGGCCGCCGCCTTTTTTAGGGTCGGCGCCGGCGATGAAGACGCCGAACAGGCCGCGGTCGGGGATGGTGCCGCCGGAGGTGACGGCGAGCCGCTGGGCGCCGGGGCGGCCGGTCACGGTGCCGGCCACCCGGTCCCAGACCACCCGGGGGCGCAACTCGGCGAAGGCGTCCGAGGGGTAGCGGCCGGCCAGCATGTCGAGCACGGCCTCGAAGGCGGACTGCGGGAGGGTGGCGAAGGGCGCGGCGCGGCGGACCACGGTGAGCAGGTCGTCCACCGGCCAGGCGTCCAGCGCCGTCATCGCGACCAGTTGCTGGGCGAGCACGTCCAGCGGGTTGCGCGGGACGCGCAGCGCTTCGATCCGGCCGGCCCGCATCCGCTCGGTGACCACGGCGGACTGCACCAGGTCCCCGCGGTACTTGGGGAAGAAGACGCCGGTGGAGACGGCGCCGACCTGGTGGCCGGCCCGGCCGACCCGTTGCAGGCCGGAGGCGACCGAGGGCGGGGACTCGACCTGGACGACCAGCTCGACGGCGCCCATGTCGATGCCCAGTTCCAGGCTGGAGGTGGCGACCACGGCGGGCAGCCGGCCGGCCTTCAACTCCTCCTCGACCAGCGCCCGCTGCTCCTTGGAGACCGAGCCGTGGTGGGCGCGCGCGATGACCGGCGGGGCGCCCTTGGCGACGCCGGACTCGGCCATCAGCTGGGCGGGGGAGTGCGCCTCGGGCAGCGGCTCACCGGTGGCCCGTTCGAGGGCGATCTCGTTCAGCCGGTTGCACAGGCGCTCGGCGAGGCGGCGGGAGTTGGCGAAGACGATGGTCGAGCGGTGCGCCTGCACCAGGTCGACGATCCGCTCCTCGACGTGCGGCCAGATCGACGCCTGCCGCTGCGGGTCGGCATCGGAGGAGGCGCCGGTGGCCGGGGCCGCGGGCAGGTCGTCCAGGTCGGGGACGGGGACGACCACCGACAGGTCGAACTCCTTGGCGGCGGCGGGCTGGACGACGACGGCGCCGCGCTGCGGGCTGAGGTAGCGGGCCACCTCCTCGACCGGGCGGACGGTCGCGGACAGGCCGATCCGGCGGGCCGGGCGCTCCAGCAGTTCGTCCAGCCGCTCCAGGCTGAGCGCGAGGTGGGCGCCGCGCTTGGTGCCGGCGACGGCGTGGACCTCGTCGAGGATCACCGTGTCGACGCCGCGCAGCGCCTCCCGGGAGGCGGAGGTGAGCAGCAGGAACAGCGACTCGGGGGTGGTGATCAGGATGTCCGGCGGGTGGGTGGCGAAGCGGCGGCGGTCGGCGGCGGGGGTGTCGCCGGAGCGGGTGGCGACCTGGACCTCGGGCTCGGGCAGGCCGAGCCGGACGGCGGCCTGGCGCAGGCCGGTCAGCGGGGCGCGCAGGTTGCGCTCGACGTCCACCGCGAGGGCCTTGAGCGGTGACACGTACAGGACCCGGCAGCGGCGCTTGGGGTCGGCCGGGGGCGGGGTGCTGCTCAGCCGGTCCAGGGCGGAGAGGAAGGCGGCGAGCGTCTTGCCGGAGCCGGTGGGGGCGACCACCAGGACGTCGGTGTCCTGCCGGATGGCGCGCCAGGCCTCGGCCTGGGCGGTGGTGGGGGCGGAGAAGGCGCCGGTGAACCAGGCCCGGGTGGTCGGGGTGAATCCGGCCAGGGGGTCGTCGTTCGGCGGGGTCGGGTGCGGGGGCGCCATGCCCCCATGGTGCCGGGTGGCACCGACAACCGGGGTGGGGGAGCGGAGGCCGCACGGGTGTGGTGAGCATGGGTGTAGTTAAAGGAGCAAAAAGGCAAATCCGCTCATATGGTGATGAATCAGGCCAGTGACCCACCCCCGACCCACCGGACCGACGAGCGGAGACCGTGCGATGGCGCAGGTGAACCCGTCCGGCGGTCCCGCCCGTGCCGCCCGCCGCCGCGTCCGCGGGCCCGCCCGGGCGCTGCTCGCGATGCTGCTCACCGCACTCGTGGTCGGCGGCGCCGTCCCGTACGTCTCCGGATCCGGCCGGCCCTACCTCAGCTACCTGGTGCTCGCCGAGCAGGAGGACGCCGCCGGGGCCGCCCTGGCCGGGGCCGAGAGCCGGGCGGCGGGCGGGCAGGTGGTCCAGGAGTACCCGCAGATCGGGGCCGTCCTGGCGTACGCCACCGGCGGCTTCGCGGGCACGCTGCGGGCCCGGCCCGGGATCGCCGCCGTCGGCACCACCCGGACCGAACCGGTGGTCGCCCCGCCCCGCCTGCTGGACGGCGCCGGGGACTTCGCCGCCGGTACCGACCACGCCGACCGCGCCGGCCGCAGCAGCACCGATCACGCCCGTCGCGACAGCGATCACGCCCGTCACCGCAGCACCGACAGCGCCCGGCGCGACAGCACCGACCGGCAGGACGGCGGCACCGTCACGGTGCCCGATCCGAGCGAGGGCGACCCGTGGAACCTCGCCATGCTCGGCGGCGCCGGCGCCCGGGCCGGCGACACCTCCACCGGGATCCGCGGTCCCGCCGGCGCGCCGACCGCCGACGCACTGCACAAGGTGCTGGTCGCGGTGCTCGACTCCGGCGTCGACGACACCCACCCCGACCTGCGCGCCGCCGTCGACCCGAAGGCCTCCGTCTCCTGCGCCGACGGCCGGCCCGACGCCCGCTCCGGCTCCTGGCGGCCCGACCCCGGGGTCAGCGAGAGCGGCCACGGCACCCACGTCGCCGGGATCGTCGGCGCCACCCGGGACGGCCACGGCATCACCGGGGTCGCGCCGGGCGTGCGGATCGCCGCCGTCCGGCTGCTCGGACCGCTCGGCCAGTACTACGCCGAGAACATCGTCTGCGGCATGCTCTGGGCCGCCGACCACGGCGCCAAGGCGATCAACAACAGCTACTTCGCCGACCCGTGGAAGTACAACTGCCCGGAGGACCAGGACCAGGCCGCGCTGATCGCCGCCGTCGGCCGGGCCTCCGGCTACGCCCAGCGCAAGGGCGCCGTCGTGGTCGCCTCGGCGGGCAACGACGGGCAGGACCTCGGCGCCACCCGGACGGACGAGCGCAGCCCCAACGACCGGGTCTCCGGCCCGGCCCGCTCCCGCTACCTGGGCACCGAGTGCATCCGGCTGCCCGGCGAACTGCCCGGCGTCGTCACCGTCACCGCCGTCAACCGGGACGGCCGCCCGTCCGGCTATTCGAACTACGGCCGCGGCCGGGTCTCGCTGGCCGCCCCCGGCGGCGACCCGGACAGCGGGCCGCAGGGCGCGATCGTCTCCGACTGGCCGGGCGGGCAGTACGCGGCACTGGCCGGCACCTCGATGGCGGCGGCGCACGTCACCGGCGCGGTCGCGGTGGCCGCCGCCCTGCACCCGGACTACGGCTCCGGCCCGCTCGCCGCCCTGCTCGCCGGCACCGCGGCGGCCGCCTGCCCGCCCGGGCCGTACGCCTGCGGGGCCCGGCAGTACTTCGGTGCCGGGCTGCTCGCGCTGCCGCGCTGAGGCGGGCGGAAAACCGGGTGACGCCGCCCGGGCGGGTCGGTGAGGATCGGGGCGTGACCGTCTTCCTCACCACCGAGCGGCTGGTGCTGCGCCGCTTCACCGCAGCGGACGTCGACCACCTGGTCGAACTGGACGGCGACCCGGAGGTGATGCGCCACCTCACCGGCGGGCGGCCGACCGCGCGGGAGCAGGTCGAGGGCGAACTGCTGCCGCTGTACCTCGCGCACTACCGGCGGTACGGCGACCTCGGCTGGTGGGCGGCCGAGGAGCGGGCCGGCGGGGCCTTCCTGGGCTGGTTCGAGTTCCGGCCGACGCGGGAGGGCGACCGTTCCGAGGTCGAGCTGGGGTACCGGCTGCGCCGGGCCGCCTGGGGGCTCGGGTACGCGACGGAGGGGGCGCGGGCGCTGGTCCGCCGCGGCTTCACCGAACTGGGCGTGCGGCGGGTGGTGGCGTACACGATGACGGTCAACGCGGGCTCGCGGCGGGTCATGGAGAAGACCGGGCTGTCGTTCGTCCGCACCTTCCACGAGGACTACCCGGAGGCGATCCCCGGCAGCGAGCACGGCGAGGTCGAGTACGCGCTGACGGCCGGGCAGTGGCGGGCCCCGGACGGCGCCGCGCGGTCCGGGATACTGGAGCCATGAGGCTGACGGAGTTCTGGCGACGGATGCACGCGCACTTCGGGGAGACGTACGCGGAGTCCTTCGCCTCCGACCATGTGATGAGCGAACTCGGCGGGCGGACGGTGCGGCAGGCACTGGAGTCGGGCTGGGAGGCCAAGGACGTCTGGCGGGTGGTCTGCGAGACCCAGGGCGTCTCCGGCGTGCTGCGCTGACCACCGCCCGCCCGCGGGACCGACCCCGCCCCGGCGGGGTGCCCGGTGCTCGGGCGGCTCCGGGGGATGGGTGAGACTGTCGGAGTGACAAGCAGCGCAGAAGCACAGAATTCGGACAGGACGGCGCGGGTCGCCGACGAGGCTCCGGGCCCGCCGCCCGAACCGCGGCTGCCGGAGGGCGAGGCCGGCGGCCTCTGGGGTGGCGGGATGCCGCGCTGGCTGCCCCGGGCGATGGTGCTGGCCCTGGTGCTGGTCGGGCTGTTCCAGCTCGCCGACTGGGCCTTCCACCAGCTGATCGACCTCTTCGTGATGCTGCTGGTGGCCTTCTTCCTCTCGCTGGCGCTGGAGCCGGCCGTCGACCGGATGGCGGCGCGCGGGGTGCGTCGCGGGATCGGCACCTTCCTGGTGTTCGTCGCGGTGGGGATCGCGGTGATCGGGTTCCTCGCGGCGCTCGGCACGCTGCTGGTCGATCAGGTCGCGAAGATCGCCGGGGACCTGCCGCACCTGGTCGACAACCTGATCAACTGGGTGAACCGGACGTTCCATCAGGACCTGTCGCTGGGCGAGCTGCAGAAGAAGCTGCTCAAGGACTCCGGCGCGATCGAGAGCTACGCCCAGCAGGCCGCCGACAACGTCTGGGGCCTCTCCTCCACCGTGATCGGCGGGCTCTTCCAGGCCTTCACGGTCGGGCTGTTCACCTTCTACTTCACCGCCGAGGGCCCGCGGGTCCGCCGGACGGTCTGCTCGATGCTGCCGCCCGCCAAGCAGGGCGAGGTGCTGCGGGCCTGGGAGATCGCCCTCGCCAAGACCGGCGGCTACCTGTACTCCCGGGCGCTGCTCGCGGTGGTCTCCGCGGCCGGGCACTGGGTGATGTTCGCGCTGCTCGACCTGCCGTACGCGGCCGCGCTGGCGGTCTGGGTCGGCGTCATGTCGCAGTTCGTGCCGACCATCGGGACGTACCTGGCCGGCGCGCTGCCGGTGCTGGTGGCGCTCACCGTGCAGCCGGTGGACGCGCTCTGGGTGCTGATCTTCGTGGTGGTCTACCAGCAGGTCGAGAACTACCTGCTGCACCCGAGGATCACCGCGCGGACGGTGGACGTGCACCCGGCGGTCGCGTTCGGCGCGGTGATCGCGGGCGCGGCGCTGCTCGGCGCGGTGGGCGCGCTGATCGCCATCCCGGCGGCGGCCACCTTGCAGGGCTTCGTCGGGACGTACGTGCGGCGGTACGAGGTGGCCACCGACCCGCGGATCGACCGGGGCGAGCAGCGGCGGGCCCGGCGGGAGCTGCGCCGGGAGGCGGCGCGGCGGCTGCGGCGGATGGTCGGCGGCGACGGGAGGTGACCCGGCCGGTGGTGGTGGCACCGTTCGGACGTGCGAAGCTTGAATCGAACATTTGTTCTCTGTACTCTCCGGCGAGGAGTTTTCCACAGGCGGAGCCGGGTCGGGCTCGTTTGTCAGTGGGACGCGCTAGCGTCGAGGACGATGAAGCGCACAGCACAGAACCCGAGGGTGGAAGCCATGGCAGGTACGGACCGCGAGAAGGCCCTTGAGAACGCACTCGCTCAGATCGAGCGGCAGTTCGGCAAGGGCTCGGTGATGCGCCTGGGCGAGAAGGCCAACGAGCCGATCGACGTGATCCCCACCGGGTCCACCGCCCTGGACGTCGCCCTCGGTGTCGGCGGTATCCCGCGCGGCCGGGTGGTCGAGATCTACGGCCCCGAGTCCTCCGGCAAGACCACCCTGACCCTGCACCTGGCGGCCAACGCCCAGCGGGCCGGCGGCACGGTCGCCTTCGTCGACGCGGAGCACGCGCTCGATCCCGAGTACGCCAAGAAGCTCGGCGTGGACACCGACGCCCTGCTGGTCAGCCAGCCGGACACCGGTGAGCAGGCGCTGGAGATCACGGACATGCTGATCCGCTCCGGCGCTGTCGACCTGATCATCATCGACTCGGTCGCGGCGCTCGTCCCGCGTGCGGAGATCGAGGGCGAGATGGGTGACTCGCACGTCGGTCTGCAGGCCCGGCTGATGAGCCAGGCGCTGCGCAAGATCGCCGGTGCGCTGAACCAGTCGGGCACCACGGCGGTGTTCATCAACCAGCTGCGCGAGAAGATCGGCGTCATGTTCGGCTCGCCGGAGACCACGACCGGTGGCCGGGCGCTGAAGTTCTACGCCTCGGTCCGGCTGGACATCCGCCGGATCGAGACCCTGAAGGACGGCACCGAGGCGGTCGGCAACCGCACCCGCGTCAAGGTGGTCAAGAACAAGGTCGCCGCGCCGTTCAAGCAGGCCGAGTTCGACATCCTCTACGGCATCGGCATCAGCCGCGAGGGCGGCCTGATCGACATGGGCGTCGAGCACGGCTTCATCCGCAAGTCCGGTGCCTGGTACACCTACGAGGGCGACCAGCTCGGCCAGGGCAAGGAGAACGCCCGCAACTTCCTGCGGGACAACCCGCAGCTCGCCGACGAGATCGAGCGGAAGATCAAGGGCAAGCTCGGCATCGGCCCGAAGACCGAGGAGCCGGCCGAGGGCGAGGCGGCTGCTGCCGCCGACGGCGCCGCGAAGCCGATCACCGCGACCGCCGCCAAGACGGCCGCGGCGAAGAAGACGGCGGCGGCCGCCAAGGCCTGAACCGTTGACGCAGCACGACGCAGTGGGTGAGGGCGGCCCGGCGGGTCCGGACGGCGACGACTACGGGCCGCCGGACTGGTTCGCCGCCGTGGCGGGGGAGCCGGAGCCGCCGTTCGAGGCGACGCCCCGGGCGCGGTCGCAGCCCCGGAAGGGGCGGCGGCGGGAGCGGTCCTCCGCCGCACAGTGGGCATCCGGTTCGGAGCCGGAGTTCGACCGGGAGCCGGCCCGGGCGGTGCGCGGCGCGGCGCCCGGGCCGGCACCGGCGGAGCCGTCGGTCGGCGAGCTCGGGTTGGTCTCCGCCTCAGAACTGCCCACCGGCCGCCGCAGGCGGCGCTCGGCACTGGCGGCCGAGGAGTTCGACGAGGCCGGCTCCCCGGCGGCGGGCGAGGGCCGGAGCGAGGCCGGGGCGGTCGGTCACGGGGGTGTGACCGCCCCGGCCCCGCACACCGGTCCCGGCGCGCGTCGTGGGCGGCGCGCTGCGGCCGGGCGCTCCGCCGGGCACGCCTCGGACGAGACGGGCGCTCCGGGTGACGAGCACGACCCCTCCGCCCGTACCGGCCGAACCGGGCGGAAGCGGGCCGGGGCCGAGGAGACGGCCGATCCCGAGACCCGCGCCCGCGACATCTGCCTGCGGCTGCTCACCGGCGCCGCCAAGAGCCGCAAACAGCTCGCCGACGCCCTGCGCAAGCGGGAGATCCCGGACGACGTCGCCGACGAGGTGCTCACCCGGCTCGAAGAGGTCGGGCTGATCGACGACGCGGCCTTCGCCGCGGCCTGGGTGGAGTCCCGGCACGCCGTCCGGGGCCTGTCCCGGCGGGCGCTGGCCCAGGAACTGCGCACCAAGGGCGTGGCCGCGGACCTGGTCGAACAGGCCGTCGCCCAGCTCGACCACGACGACGAGACCGAGGCCGCCCGGGCGCTGGTCGACCGCAAGCTGCGGTCCACCCGGGGGCTGGACCCGCAGGTCCGGATGCGGCGGCTGGTCGGTGTGCTGGCCCGGCGCGGCTACTCCGAGGGGCTGGCGTTCCGGGTGGTGCGCAGCGCGCTGGACGAGGAGGAGCCGGGCGAACCGTCAGGAACCGGGAGGGACTAGGTCCTGTCCGGTAGCCATTGCGTACGCTTCTTGGTCCAGTCCAGGTCGAGTCTTGACCGTTTCGTGACCCGCACCTAGCCTCGCACTCAGTGCGGGGGCGCTTCCGGACGGCGGTCCACGCCGGGCGGCGGACAGCGGTGACGGGGAGTGGGCGGCATGAGGATCTCTGCGGGCACCGGACCGGACGCCTCCCTGCTGCCACTCGCCGGGTCGGCCGGCGCCGTCCTGCTGCTCCTCGCCGTCCTGGTCGGGCTGCTGGCCAAGCGGCTCCGGGCCGCCCAGCGGCGCGCCGGCGTCGAGGCCGAGCGCGTCCGCGGCTGGGCCGAGCAGCAGACCTCCCGGCAGCGGGCCGAACTCGCCCGGCGCGAGGAGCAGTTGGCCGAGGAGCTGCGCCGGGTCCGGACCAGGGAGGACGAACTCGCCGCGCGCTCCGCCGAACTGGAGCGCACCCGGGGCGAGGCCGAGGCGCTGGTGACCCGCCGGGTGGCGGTGCTGGAGCGGGCCGGCGGACTCTCCGCCGAGCAGGCCCGCGCCGAACTCCTGCGCGAGGCCGCGACCACGGCCCGGCGGGAGGTCGCGGTCACGGTCCGGGAGATCGAGCGCGAGGCCAGGGAGGAGGGCGAGCGCCGGGCCCGGGGCATCCTCGCCGGGGTGATCCAGCGGCTGGCGTCGGTGCAGACCGCCGAGACGGCGGTCACCGTCTTCCGGCTGCCGAGCGAGGACATGAAGGGCCGGATCATCGGCCGCGAAGGCCGCAACATCCGTGCCTTCGAGGCGGTCACCGGCGTCAACCTGATCATCGACGACACCCCCGCGACGGTGCAGCTCTCCTGCTTCGACCCGGTCCGCCGGGAGACCGCCCGGCTCACCCTGGAACAACTGGTCGAGGACGGCCGGATCCACCCGACCCGGATCGAACACGTCCACGAGCGCAGCCGCGAGGAGGTCGAGCAGTGCTGCGTCCGGGCCGGTGAGGACGCCCTGCTGGACGCCCGGGTCGGCGGGATGCACCCCGAGCTCGTCCGCACCCTGGGCAGTCTGCGCTACCGGGTCTCGTACGGGCAGAACGTGCTCGGGCACCTGCTGGAGTCCGCGCACCTGGCCGGGATGATGGCCGCCGAGCTCGGGGTGGCCCCGGAGCCGGTGCGGCGGTCGGCGCTGCTGCACGACATCGGCAAGGCGCTCACCCACGAGGTCGAGGGCAGCCACGCGGCGGTCGGCGCGGACTTCGCCCGCCGGCACGGGGAGTCCCCGGAGGTGGTGCACGCGATCGCCGCGCACCACGGCGAGGTGGAGCCGCGCACCGTGGAGGCCGTGCTCACGCAGGCCGCGGACGCCTGTTCGGGCGGGCGGCCCGGGGCGCGCAAGGAGTCGCTGGAGGTGTACGTGCGGCGGCTGGCGCGGCTGGAGGAGATCGCCCGCGCGCACGAGGGCGTGGCCGAGGTGTACGCGATGCAGGCGGGGCGCGAGGTGCGGGTGATGGTGCGGCCGGAGGAGGTGGACGACCTCGGGGCGCAGCTGATCGCCCGGGAGGTCGCCCGGCAGGTCTCCGAGGAGCTGACCTATCCGGGCCAGATCCGGGTGACGGTGGTCCGGGAGAGCCGGGCCATCGCGGTGGCGAGTTAGGCCAAGAGTTGGGCCCTGTCCGGCGCACGCCCGGGGCGCGCGCCAGGGCCCTACGCGCTGGGGGAGTCCACCTGCTGGGGCGCCTGGCGGGCGGCGGGCTCCGGCGCTGGGCTCTGGTCGGGTTCGGGTTCGGGTGCGCCGGCGAGCGGGGCCGGCCCGCCCCGGGCGCGGTCGGCGAGCGCCAGCAGGTCCTCGGCGGCGGCGCCCTGGGTGGCGCCGACCAGGTGCCCGTCCGGCCGGATCAGCAGCACGGTGTGCGGTCCGGCCTCCGGGTACTCCTCGGTGACCAGCACTTCGGCGGGCACCGGCAGCGCGGCGGCGACCTCGGCGAGCCGGGGCATCAGGCCGGCGCCCAGCCAGTGCTCGGCGGACCACACGGCGGTGCCGGGGGCGACCAGCAGCAGCAGGAAGGTGACGCCGAGCCGGGCGTGCAGGTGGTCCGGGGTGCCGTCGGCGGCGAGCACCGGCAGGTCCGGGACGAGCACGCCGGGGGCGGTGGCCGGCAGCAGTTCGCTGAGCGAGGTGGTGCCGCGGGCGCCGCGCTGGACCGGTACCCGGCCGGGGACGCCCGAGGGCGCGGCCGGGTAGGCGGGCGCGCCGCCGAAGCGGCCGGTGCCGAGCTGTCCGTCGGCGAGCAGCGGTGCGTGCTTGCGGAAGCCGCCGACCAGCAGCGAGCGCCGGGTCTGCTGCCAGCCGCGCAGCGGGCGCAGCAGCGGCATGGACTGGTCGACGGCGCGCAGCCGGGCGCCGACCGCGCCGCGCCGTTCGGCCTCGTAGCCGTCCAGCAGGGAGCCGCCGGGTTGCGGGCCGCCGGAGTGGAGGTGCCAGGCGAGGGAGAGCCGCCAGGCGAGGTTGTCGGCGTCGCGCAGCCCGTCGGCCAGGTTCTGCATGCCGAGCGCGCCGTGCAGGTGGGCGGCGTCGCCGGCGAGGAAGCAGCGGCCGCTGCGGAACCGGGCGGCGAGGCGCTGCTGGGCGGTGTGGTCGGCGGCGGCGAGCAGGTCGAAGCGGGGGAGTTCGCCGCACCAGCCGGTGAGGGTGGCGGTGACCCGGGTGAGCAGGGTGTCGCCGGTGACGACGCCGGGCCAGGTGGCGTGCGGGTCGACGGTTTCGGTGGGGGCGGGCCGTCCGGGGGGCAGCCGCCAGTCGAGCCGCCAGACGCCGTCCGGCAGCGGGCGGGCGGAGGCCTCGCGGTCGCCGCGCCACGGGGGCTCGCGGTGCAGCCGGGCCTCGTGGAAGGGCAGGTCGACCCGGACGGTGGCGATGGCGTTGCGGTCGACGGCGGGGCGGCCGGGGAAGCGGATCTTCAGGAGCTTGCGGACGGCGGATCTGGCGCCGTCGCAGCCGACCAGGTGGCTGCCGCGCCACCAGGTGCTGGAGCCGTCCTGGGTGCCGTGGGTGCGGACGCTGACGCCGTCGCGGTCCTGTTCGAGTTCGACGACCCGGCTCAGCGGGACCAGCCGGACCAGCGGGGTGCCGGTGAGGGCGTCGCGCAGGCCGCGCTGGAGGCGGTGCTGGGGCAGGTGGAAGGCGGGGGAGTCGGTGAGGTCGATCCGCAGCACTTCCTGGCGGCGGCGCCAGACGGTGAAGGAGTCCCAGAGGGCGGAGTCCGAGACGGCCCGCGGGTAGCCGATCCGGGTGAGGAAGGCGGCGGTGTCGGCCCCGAGGACGACGCTGCGCGGGCCCTCGGGGCAGAGCCCGGAGCCCTCGTCCAGGACGATGGTCGGCACTTCGTGCCGGGCGAGGGCGAGGGCCAGGGCCAGACCGACCGGTCCGGCCCCGACCACGATCACCGGGTCCATGCGGTGACCTCCGGGCACGAACCGGCCGATGGGCCGGCGTCAGTTACCGCTGCCGCATATGCCGCGTGGATGCTCCCGGGAGGTGTCACGAAGAGCAATGCAACAGTTCACCTGCGTGTGCGTCAAGCAGCAGCTGAAGTGCGCCGGTTCGCGCCGCGACGGCCGCGCGCTTCGATCCACCGGGCGAGGGCGGTCAGCAGCAGGCACATGGCGATGTAGATCGGACCGATCACCAGCACCACGGGGATGTAGGGGAAGCCCGCGGCGTTGATCGGCTGGCTGGCGATCGCCTTGCCGACGAACAGCAGTTCCTGGTACGTGATGATCAAGCCGAGCGAGGTGTCCTTCAGGGTGACGACCAGCTGGCCGATCATCGTGGGCAGCATCGAACGGACGGCCTGCGGCACCAGGATGGAGGCCATCACCTGGGTCTTGCGCATGCCGAGCGCGTAGGCCGCCTCGGCCTGGCCGCGCGGGACGGCGTTGACGCCGCTGCGGATGATCTCGGCCTGCACCGAGCCGTTGTAGAGGGTGAGGCCGATGACGAGCGCCCACATCGGCTCCTTCGCGAAGAACGCGTAGTAGAGCGCGACGATCAGGATCAGCAGCGGCATCGCCCGGAAGAACTGGACGAAGCCGACGGCCGCCCAGCGGACCGGCTTGTGGTCGGAGAGCTGCCCGGCGGCGAGCAGGCCGCCCAGGGTGAGCGAGAACAGCGCGGCCAGGCCGAAGGCCTTCAGGGTGGAGAGCAGGCCGTCCACGATGCGCTGCTGGACGGTGTTGTACTGGAACGCGTCCCACATCTGCGGGTCGAACTGGCCGTTGTCGGAGAGCGCGGTGAAGACGTACCAGAGCAGGGCGGCGACGCCGATCAGCGCCAGCGCCCCGAACAGCTGGTACCGGAAGCGGGCCCGCGGGCCGGGGGCGTCGTAGAGGACGCTGGCCGTGGGGGTGCGGGTGAAGAGGTTGCTCATCGGGCCACCGCCAGTCGGGATTCCAGGACGCGGAACAGCGTGGCGACCGTGGCACTGATCACCAGGTAGGCGCAGGCTACCCAGAAGAAGATCCCGAAGATCGCGTAGCCGCGCTCGGAGAGGGTCTGCTGCACGCTGTACAGCTCGCTGACGCTGAACGCGCCGGCGATCGCCGAGTTCCTCGGCAGCGCGATGAACACACTGCTCAGCGGGGCCAGGACGGTCCGGGTGGCCTGCGGCAGGATGATCAGGGTGAGGGTCTGGCCGAAGCTCATGCCGAGGCTGCGGGCCGCCTCGGCCTGGCCGAGCGGCACGGTGTTGATGCCCGAGCGGATCACCTCGCAGACGAACGAGGCGGTGTAGCCGCCGAGCGCCAGCACCGCGAAGGTGAGGTGGCTGAAGTGCACCCCGAGCGGCGGCAGGCCGAAGGTGACGGCGAAGAACAGCAGGGTCAGCGGCGTGTTGCGGAACAGCGTGACCCAGGTGGTGCCGAAGGCACGCAGGACCGGCACCGGGGAGACCCGGAAGGCCGCCAGCAGGGTGCCCAGCAGCAGGGCGAGCAGGGCGCTGAGCGCGCTCAGCTCGATCGTCTGCAGGAAGCCGTCGCGGAACAACGTGAAGTTGTCCTGCTCGAACAGGAACCCCATCCGGCGGCCCTCCTCTCATCAGATGGTCAGGACGGATGGTCGGGCGTGGACCGGATCAGTAGCGTTCGAGGGCCGGCACGGCCGGCGCGGCGGAGCCGGACGCGCCCAGGGTCGCGTCGTAGGCCTTCTTCCAGTCGCCGTTGTCCTCGTGGGCCTTGAGCGCGTCGCCGATGGCGTTGCGCAGGACCGCGTCGTCCTTGTTGAGACCGACGCCGTAGTTCTCCTTGGTGAACGGCTTGCCGACCACCTTGAGCTTGGGGGCGTACTTGGAGGCGTAGCCCTTGAGGATCGCGTCGTCGGTGGTGACCGCGTCGACCTCGCCGGACAGCAGCTTCTCGACGCAGGCCGAGTAGGTGTCGAACTGCGTGATCTTCGGGTTGTACTGCTGGATGTTCTTGATCGAGGTGGAGCCGGTGGCGGTGCAGATGTTCTTGCCGCCGACGCTCTCCGGGCCGGTGATCGAGGTGTTGTCGGCCTTCACCAGGAAGTCCTGGCCGGCGATGTAGTACGGGCCGGCGAAGGAGACCGTCTTCTTGCGCTCGTCGTTGATGCTGTAGGTGCCGACGTAGAAGTCGATCTGGCCCTTGGCGATGGCCGGCTCGCGCTGCGAGGAGACCAGCGTCTGCCACTTGATCTGCTGCGGGCTGAAGCCGAGGTCGGCGGCGACCATCTTGGCGATCTCGATGTCGAAGCCGCTGCGGTCGCCGCTGGCGACGTCCTCGAAGCCCAGTCCCGGCTGGTCGGCCTTGGCGCCGATGATCAGCTGGCCGCGCTTCTTCGCCTCGGCGAGGATCGCCGAGTCGATCTTGACGTCGGTCTTGACCGTGTAGGTGGGCAGCGCCGGGGCGTTGCCGCTGCTCGCGGCGGTGGCGCCGGGGGAGCCGTCCTTGCCGCAGGCGGCGGTGGCGGTGAGCGCGACGGCACAGAGCGCGACGGCGAGGGTGCGACGAGTCCTCATGAGGGTTGTTCTCCTGGGAGCTGGGCCACGGCTAACCGGGCTCTGGCGTCTGGAAGGTGCGTGCACGGGCAGGGCCGCCCGGCGTCCTTGCCGGCGGCGGCCCCGCGTGGTCTCGAAGCGTCAGTGGTGGAGGATCTTCGAGAGGAAGTCCTTGGCACGGTCGGAACGCGGCGCGGTGAAGAAGGCGTCCGGGGTGTTCTGCTCGACGATCCGGCCGTCGGCCATGAACAGCACGCGGTTGGCGGCGGAGCGGGCGAAACCCATCTCGTGGGTGACCACGACCATCGTCATGCCGTCGGCGGCCAGCTGACGCATGACCTCCAGCACCTCGTTGACCATCTCCGGGTCGAGGGCCGAGGTGGGCTCGTCGAAGAGCATCACCTTGGGCTTCATCGCCAGCGCCCGGGCGATCGCCACGCGCTGCTGCTGGCCGCCGGAGAGCTGGGCGGGGACTTTGTCCGCCTGCGCGCCGACGCCGACCCGCTCCAGCAGCCCGCGGGCGGTCTTCTCGGCCTGCGCCCGGGCGATCCCGCGCACCTTGACCTGGCCGATGACGACGTTCTCCAGCACCGTCTTGTGCGCGAACAGGTTGAAGCTCTGGAACACCATGCCGACCTCGGCGCGCAGCCGGGCCAGCTCCTTGCCCTCGTCGGGCAGCGGGCGGCCGTCGATGGTGATCGTGCCGGAGTCGATGGTCTCCAGCCGGTTGATCGTCCGGCAGAGCGTCGACTTGCCGGAGCCGGACGGCCCGATCAGGACCACGACCTCGCCCTGGACGATCTTCAGGTCGATGTCCTGCAGGACGTGCAGCGCTCCGTAGTGCTTGTTCACGCTGCTCAGCACGACCAGGGGGGCGGCTGCAGGGGTGGAGTCCTCGACCGGATTCTCGGCCATCGCGCCTGCTCCCTCGTGTCGGCCCGTGAAAGTCTGAACTCCCTTGGGCGGCAATGGTGGTACGAAATCCGGGAGCCGCGACCGGCGGAGCCGCAGCCCCCGGTGGGCCGACCATAGGAGTGATGACGACGTGCCGTCAGCCGATCTGAGCGGAACTTGAGGATCACGAAACGGCCACACGCCGCTCGCGGGCTGTTCGCCGGGGCGCCAACGGGGCATGTGACAGCGGGCGTCCGCGCCGGCGCGCCCCGTCCCGTGGCAGCCGGCGAGCCCCGCCCCGTGGCAGCCGTCGGGCGACCGAGCCTGGCGCCGGGCCGCCCACTGGCTCATACTGCGCAGGACCGGGGCCCGACCAGGCGGTCCCGGCGATCAGGTGGGGGAAGGAGGAGAACAGGATGCGATTGCTGCTCGTCGAGGACGACGAACGCGTGGCCGCCGCGCTGGTCGCGGTACTGGGCCGGCACGGCTTCCAGGTCCGGCACGCCCGCAGCGGGCACGAGGCGCTGGACGCCCTGGTGCCGGACGGAAACGACCCGTACCGGGTGGTGCTGCTCGACCTCGGGCTGCCCGACCGCGACGGCTTCGAGGTGTGCAGCCGGATCAGGGCCGGCAGCGGCGTCCCGGTGATCATGGTCACCGCCCGCGCCGACATCCGCTCCCGGATCCACGGCCTCAACCTGGGCGCCGACGACTACGTCACCAAGCCCTACGACATGGGCGAGCTGCTCGCCCGCATCCACGCGGTGGCCCGCCGCGGCGCCGCCCCCGCCTCGGTGGCGGTGCCCGCGCCCGACGCCGTCCCGCAGCAGCGCGGCCCGCTGGAGTCCCGCGGCATCCGGATCGACCGGGAGCGCCGCCGGGTCAGCGTGGACGGCCGGGACGTGCCGCTCACCCGCAAGGAGTTCGACCTGCTCGCCCTGCTCGCCCAGAGCCCCGGCGTGGTCTACCGGCGCGAGCAGATCTTCAGCGAGGTCTGGCGCAGCGGCTGGGAGGGCAACGGGCGCACCCTGGAGGTGCACATCGGCTCGCTGCGCAACAAGCTCGCGCTGCCCGGCCTGGTCGAGGCCGTCCGCGGCGTCGGCTACCGCCTGATCCCGGAGTCCCCGGCGCCCGCCGCGGACCCGGCCCCGCCCGCCCCCGCGGAGCGCTGACCGCACGTGCGCACCCGCCTGCTCGGCATCCTGATCGCCCTCATGCTCTGCGTCCTGGCCGCCCTGGGGCTGCCGCTCGCGGCGGCGGTCGCGGCGGCCGAGCAGAGCAAGGTGGTCGTCGACCGGCTCGACGACGCCGCCCGCTTCGCCCAGGACCTGCCCACCTCCGGCCCCTCGGCGGTGGAGTCCGCGCTCAAGGGCGACCCGGAGCCCGCCCCCGGCGACGTCAGCCGCCGGCGCGCGATCGACGCCGAGGTCCGCCGCTACCACGACCTGTACGGCGTGCGGCTGGGCATCTTCCAGCGCGACGGCGTGCCGATCGCCGCCGCCCCCGCCGACTGGCGGGTGCCCCGCGGTTGGGGCGCGCAGGCCTTCCAGGAGGCGCTGGACGGGCGGCGCAGCCACAACCCGCCCCAGGTCTGGCCGTGGACCGACGACCGCACCCTGACCGTCGCCACCCCGGTGGTGCGCGACGGCGACGTGGTCGCGGTGGTGCTCAGCGAGTCCCCCACCGGGGCGCTGCGCACCCGGATCCTGCACAGCTGGCTGGTGATCGGCGCCGGCGAGGCCGCCGCGATGATCGTCGCGGTGCTGCTGGCCGGCCGGCTCACCGAGTGGGTGCTGCGCCCGGTCCGCACCCTCGACCGGGCCACCCACGACATCGCCACCGGCCGGATGGCCGCCCGGGTCGCGCCCGGCGGCGGCCCGCCCGAGCTGCAGCGGCTGGCCCGCTCGTTCAACGAGATGGCCGACCACGTGGTGCTCGCCATGGACCAGCAGAAGGCCTTCGTCGCGGATGCCTCGCACCAGCTGCGCAACCCGCTGGCGGCCCTGCTGCTGCGGGTCGAGGTGCTCGGCCTGGAACTGCCCGAGGGGCACGAGGAGGAGCTCGGCGGCGTCCGGGAGGAGGGCGTCCGGCTGGCCCGGGTGCTGGACGACCTGCTCGGCCTGGCCACCGCCGAGCACGCCCGCCCCGAACCCGAGCAGACCGACCTCGCCGCGCTCACCCTGGCCCGGGTCGACGCCTGGCGGCCGGTCGCCGAGCAGCGCGGGATCGAGCTGAGCTGGGAGGGCCCGGCGCTCGCCGTCGGCATGGCGGACCCGATCGGCTTCGGCTCCGCCCTGGACGCCGTGCTGGACAACGCGCTCAAGTTCGGCCCGGCCGGCAGCGGGGTGCGGCTGAAGGTCTCGGTGCGCCGGGACGAGGTCGCGGTGACCGTCACGGACGCCGGGCCCGGCCTCGCCGAGGACGAGCTGCCCCGTGCCGGGGACCGCTTCTGGCGCAGCCCGCGGCACCAGAACGTGGACGGCTCCGGGCTCGGCCTGTCGATCGCCCGCACCCTGCTGGCGGCGGGCGGCGGTTCGCTCGCCTTCGCCCCGGTCGAGCCGACCGGGCTCGCGGTGACGCTGACGGTGCCGCGGCCGGAGAAGCGGTAGCCCGTACGGGCCCGCAGCGCCCGTACGGTTTCCGGGCTTCCGGGCTTCACCGAGCGGTGGATCTCAGGGCTCCACCTTCAGGGCTTCACCGAGCGGTAGTAGCGGGCCGCGCCCTCGTGCAGCGGGAGCGGGTCGGTGTAGACGGCGGTGCGCAGGTCGACCAACTGGGCGGCGTGCACCTGGGAGCCGATCTGGTCGCGGCTGTCGATCACCGCCCTGGTCATGCCCTCGACCAGGCCCGGGTCCACGTCGTCCCGGGTGATCAGCAGGTTGGGCACGGCCACGGTGGCGACGGCGTCCTTGGGGTCGGCGTTCGGGTAGGTGCCCTTGGGCATGGTGGCCGCCCGGTAGGCGTCGGTGCCGCCGCCCTCCATCTTGTGGATGGCCCCGGCGAGGTCCCCCAGCGGCACGACCCGCATCCGCATGTGGTCGGACAGGTCGGTGAGGGCGCTGGTCGGCAGGCCGCCGGACCAGAAGAAGGCGTCGAGCTTGTTCTCGCGCAGCTGGTCGGCGGCGTCGCCGACGCCCGCCGACACCGGGACGATGTCGTGGTCCGGGTCCAGGCCGGCCGCGGCCAGCAGCCGCCTGGTCACCAGGTTCACCCCGGACTGCGGCAGGCCCACGCCGACCCGCAGCCCCTTGAGGTCGGCCGTGCGGTGCACCGTCGAGGAGGACGGGACGATCAGCTGGAGGTAGTCGTCGTACAGCCGTGCGATCGCCCGCAGCCGGTCCTTGCCCGGGCCCTGGTAGTCGGCGACGGCGTCGGCGGTGGCGATCGCGAAGTCGTCCTGGCCGCTGGTCACCCGGGCCAGGTTGTCGATCGAGCCCTCGGTGTTGTCCAGGGCCAGCCGCACCCCCGGCATGGCCTTGGCGACGTGGGCCTCCAGCAACTGCCCGTACCGGTCGTAGACGCCGCGCTGCACGCCGGTCGCGAAACGCGTCTCGCCGCGCGGGTAGCCGGGCGAGCGACCCGCCGACAGCCACCAGCCGCCCAGCCCCGCGACCAGCAGCACCAGCACCAGCACCGTCCGCCACAGCGGGCTGCGGGCCGCGGTGCGGACGGCGGCGCCGAGACGGGACGGGGTGGTGGGGGTCATGCAGGGATACTGCCAGGCGCTCCGCCGGAACGGGAGGGGAAACGGTGGGGGAAAAGCGCTTCGCGGCTGCCCGTACCCTGGTCTGGTGAGCGGTGAGAGCGGATTGAAGAGCTACAAGGTCGTCACGTACGGCTGCCAGATGAACGTCCACGACTCCGAGCGGCTGTCCGGCCTGCTGGAGGACGCGGGTTACGTCAAGGCCGGGCAGGAGGGCGACCCGGACCTGGTCGTGTTCAACACCTGCGCGGTGCGGGAGAACGCCGACAACAAGCTGTACGGCAACCTCGGGCAGCTGGCGCCGGTCAAGACCCGCCACAAGGGCATGCAGATCGCCGTCGGCGGCTGCCTCGCCCAGAAGGACCGCGACACCATCGTCCGCAAGGCCCCCTGGGTCGACGTGGTGTTCGGCACCCACAACATCGGCCACCTGCCGGCGCTGCTGGAGCGGGCCGCGGTCGAGCGCAAGGCCCAGGTCGAGATCCTGGAGTCGCTGGAGACCTTCCCCTCCACCCTGCCGACCCGCCGCGAGTCCGCGTACGCCGCGTGGGTCGCCATCTCCGTCGGCTGCAACAACACCTGCACCTTCTGCATCGTCCCCGCGCTGCGCGGCAAGGAGGAGGACCGCCGCCCCGGCGACGTCCTCGCCGAGATCGAGGCGCTGGTGGACGAGGGCGTCATCGAGGTGACCCTGCTCGGCCAGAACGTCAACGCCTACGGCTCCGACCTGGGCGACCGCGAGGCCTTCTCCAAGCTGCTGCGCGCCGCCGGCCAGATCGAGGGCCTGGAGCGGATCCGCTTCACCTCGCCGCACCCGCGCGACTTCACCGACGACGTGATCGCCGCGATGGCCGAGACGCCGAACGTGATGCACCAGCTGCACATGCCGCTGCAGTCCGGCTCCGACACCGTCCTCAAGGCGATGCGCCGCTCCTACCGCCAGGAGCGCTTCCTCGGGATCATCCGGAAGGTCCGCGAGGCCATGCCGGACGCGGCGATCTCCACCGACATCATCGTGGGCTTCCCCGGCGAGACCGAGGAGGACTTCGAGCAGACGATGCACGCCGTCCGCGAGGCCCGCTTCACCAACGCCTTCACCTTCCAGTACTCCAAGCGCCCCGGCACCCCGGCCGCCGAGATGGCGGACCAGGTGCCGAAGGCCGTCGTGCAGGCCCGCTACGACCGGCTGATCGCCCTCCAGGAGGAGATCTCCTGGGAGGAGAACAAGAAGCAGGTCGGCCGCGTCCTGGAGATCCTGGTCGCCGAGGGCGAGGGCAAGAAGGACGACAAGACCGACCGGCTCTCCGGCCGCGCCCCCGACAACCGGCTGGTGCACTTCAGCAGGCCGACGGAGCCGGTGCGCCCGGGCGACGTGGTGACCGTCGAGATCACCTACGCCGCCCCGCACCACCTGCTCGCCGAGGGCCCGTCGCTCGCGGTGCGCCGCACCCGGGCCGGCGACGCCTGGGAGAAGCGCCAGGCCAAGCCCGCGGCCAAGCCGGCCGGGGTGATGCTCGGCCTGCCGGGCATCGGTGCCCCGGCCGCGCTGCCCCTGGCCGCTCCGGCGGGCGGGGCCTGCTGCGGCGACTGACGGCCCGCTTCTCGAACGGGGCCCGCTGCTCGAACGGCGGCCCGGCGGGACTTCGAGTCCGGCCGGGCCGCCGTCGCCGTTTGGCTAGAGTGATCCGCATGCTGGTAGCCGCCGCCGTGTGCCCCTGTCCGCCGCTGCTCGTCCCGGAGGTCGCCGCCGGGGCGGCCGCCGAGTTGGACCCGCTGCGGGCCGCCTGCGACGAGGCCCTGGCGGCACTGGTCGCGGCCGGGCCGCAGCTGGTCGTGGTGGTCGGCGCCGGGCCGGAGGCCGAGGTGTGGACCGAGGGCGGGGCCGGCTCCTTCCACCGCTACGGGGTGCCGCTGGTCGCCAAGCTGCCCGGCGGCCGGGTCGAGGGGCCGGAGCTGGCACCGTCTCTGACGGTCGGCGCCTGGCTGCTGGAGCGCGCCGGGGTGACGCTGCCGACGCACGCCTGCGCGGTGCCCGCCGACGCGCCCGCCGACCGGATGCTCGGGCTCGGCCAGGGCCTGGCCCAGCTGGCCGACCGGGTCGGCCTGCTGGTGGTGGGCGACGGCAGCGCCTGCCGCTCGGTGAAGGCGCCCGGTTACCTGGACGAGCGCGCCGAGGGCTTCGACGCCGCCCTGGCCGCCGCCCTGGGCTCCGCCGACCTGCCCGCGCTCGCCGCCCTGGACGCCGGGCTGGCCGCCGAGCTCAAGGCCGAGGGCCGGGCGCCCTGGCAGGTGCTGGCCGGCGCCGCGGAGGGCACCGGCCTCACCGCGCGGCTCGGCTACCAGGACGCCCCGTACGGGGTCGGCTACGTCGTGGCGTCCTGGAGCTGATCGGAGCGCGGGGCGTCAGGCCTGCGGCGCCTGGCCGTTGCCGCCGGCCGGCCCCTCCTCGCCCGGCTTCGGCTTGTGGGCGAAGTCGCCCACCGCGCCCTTGGCCTTGCTGGCGCCGTGCTCGATCTTCTCGCTGTACTTGCCCTTGGTCGCCTTGTCGATCGCGCCGCCAGCCTTGTCCACCGCGTGCTCGATCTGCTCGCTGTGCTTGCCGGCGAGCTCACTGGCCTTGCCCTTGAGCTCTTCGGCCTTGCCCTTGAGGTTGTCCATCAGACCCATGGCGATCTCACCCTTTCGTCCCTGTCTCCTGCCCAACGTCCGTCACCGCCGAACCGTTCGCAAACCGGCTCAACTGCGGAAACGGCTGGAGATGGCCGGAGACGGCCGGACACAGTCACATCGTCGCGCAGTCGGGGCCGACGGGCAGCCCGGTCACCGGTGCGGCGGCGGTTTTGCGAGACTGGAGCGGTGAGCAGCTCCCGTACCGTCCAGTCCCGCGCCGCCCAGCCCCGAGTGGTCTGCATCGTCGGCGCGACCGCCGCCGGCAAGTCCGACCTGGCCGTCGCCATCGCCCGCAGCCTCGGCGGCGAGGTGATCAACACCGACTCGATGCAGCTGTACCGGGGCATGGACATCGGCACCGCCAAGCTCACCCCCGCCGAGCGCGGCGGCGTGCCGCACCACCTGCTGGACGTCTGGGACGTCACCGAGGCCGCCAGCGTCGCCGAGTACCAGCGGCTGGCCCGGGCCGAGATCGACCGGCTGCTCGCGGCCGGGCGCACGCCCGTCCTGGTCGGCGGCTCCGGGCTGTACGTCCGGGCGGCGATCGACGAGATGGAGTTCCCCGGCACCGACCCGGCGGTCCGGGCCCGGCTGGAGGCCGAGCTGGAGGAGGCCGGCCCGCACGCGCTGCACCGGCGGCTGGCCGAGCTGGACCCGGCGGCCGCGGAGGCGATCCTGATCGGCAACGGGCGGCGGATCGTCCGCGCGCTGGAGGTCATCGAGATCACCGGGCAGCCGTTCACCGCGAACCTGCCCGGCAACACCGCCGTCTACGACGCGGTGCAGATCGGGGTCGCGCTGCCGCGCCCCGAACTGGACGAGCGGATCACGCTGCGGGTCGACCTGATGTGGCGGGCCGGACTGCTGGACGAGGTGCGCGCGCTGGAGCGGCTCGGGCTGCGGGAGGGGCGGACGGCCTCCCGGGCGCTCGGCTACCAGCAGGTGCTGGACCACTTCGCCGGCGAGTGCACCGAGGACGAGGCGCGGGCCGAGACCGTCCGGGCCACCAAGCGCTTCGCCCGCCGTCAGGAGTCCTGGTTCCGCCGCGACGGCCGGATCCACTGGCTGTCCCGGCCGGCCGGCACCGACCCCGTCGAGCTGCTGGAACGCTCCCTGGAGCTGATCGACCGTCAGGAGCGTCCGGCCGGGTAGGCGGGTTCCGGCCAATCCGGCGGTGCACCTGCGCGCGCAGGTGGCCGTGCAGGACGAACCGGCGGTCACGGCCCGATCACGTGATGGCCACGGATCACCCGTCGACGCCGGTCAGGCCCGGAACGCCCGTCTGGACATGCCATCATCGAAGGCGTAGGGGTCGGCCGCGCGGGCCGACCGTGCCCGACCGCGAGTCCGCTCGTGTCGAACTGTCAGGGGAGGCCGCGTGTCGACGGGTACCGGCCCCGAACCCGGCCAGAGCGGGAGTGTCACCGCACCGGCCGACGAGTCGACGAGGGGTGACCTCCCCGTGCTGACCGGCCTGGAGGCACCCACCTCCTACGCGGTCGCACTGCCGGCCCTGGACAACCGCACCCCGGCGGGCGCGGTGCACGAGCGGGAGATCCGACCGCTGCGCCGGCTCCGCTGGTGGCAGACCCTGCCGATCGCCCTGCTGGGCATCCTCGGTTCGCTGATGTTCGCCTTCCCGCTCGCCTTCGGCTCGGCCGGGGCGCGCGCCACCATGGTCGGCATGCTCGGGCTGCTGCTCACCGCCGCCTCGGTCGGCTGGGGCGCGATGGCCGCCCGGCACGCCGGGTACAAGTGGCCGGGCCTGCCGCGCCGCGGCTCCGGGCAGCGGGCCGGCTGGAAGGCGATCGTGCTGTACACCCTGATCGCGCTGGTGGCCTGTGCGCTGGCCGTCTGGCGGGTCGCCTACCTGCGCTGATCCGTCGGCCGCCCCTGCCGGCCCCTCGGCTGCCCGCGCCGATCCACCGGTCGGACCGCTCGGGTGGCCGGTGCGCCCGTTCGGTACCATCGGGAGGGTGAGCGCATCCTCCCCGCAGCCGGTCGGCGTCCCCTTCTTCAAGGGGCACGGCACCCAGAACGACTTCGTCATCGTCCCGGACCCGGACGGCGCGCTGGAGATCGGCCCCGCGGCCGTCGCCGCGCTGTGCGACCGGCGGGCCGGCATCGGCGGGGACGGGCTGCTGCGCGTGGTGCGCTCCGCCGCCGAGCCGGCTGCCGCGGACCAGGCCGACCGGGCCGAGTGGTTCATGGACTATCGCAACTCCGACGGCAGCATCGCCGAGATGTGCGGCAACGGCGTGCGGGTCTTCGCCCGGTACCTGGTCGAGGCCGGCCTGGCCGAGCCCGGCGAGTTCGCGGTCGCCACCCGCGCCGGGGTGCGGACGGTGCGGGTCGCCGAGGACGCCGGGGACGGGACGCCCGGCGAGGTCACCGTCGACATGGGCCGGGCCCGGCTGCCCGGGCCGGACGGCGTCGAGGTCGCGGTCGGCGCGCGGCGCTGGCCCGCGCTGAACGTCAACATGGGCAACCCGCACGCGGTGGCCTTCGTGGACAGCCTCGACCACGCCGGGGACCTGCTGTCCGCGCCGCTGACCAGCCCCGAAGGGGCCTACCCGGAGGGCGTGAACGTCGAGTTCGTGGTGGACCGCGGGCCGCGGCACGTCGCCATGCGGGTGTACGAGCGCGGCTCCGGCGAGACCCGCTCCTGCGGGACCGGCACCTGTGCCGTCGCGGTGGCCGCCATCCGCCGGGACGGCGTCGACCCGGCGGTCACCGGCGAGCCGGCCACCTACACCGTGGACGTGCCGGGCGGCCGACTGGTCATCACCGAGCACCCGGACGGCCGGATCGAGAAGACCGGCCCGGCGGTCATCGTGGCCGCCGGTGAGATCGACGCCCGCTGGTGGGCCGAACTGGGGCGTGTCTGACACGTCTGGGGCGCGGCTCGGGCAGCTGACGGCCCGGTTTGCCCATTTCGCGTGCCGGTGAATCCGCCCGTTCGAGTGACGCGTGTCGCGGACGGGAAGCAAGGCATCGCGGAACGTGCTCTGCTCGGTAGCATGGACCACCGGGAAGGCGCCCCTCGGCGGGGTGGCGGCCGGTGATCGCTGCCGGAGGTGCGCCGATGACCATCGAAGCCGGGCAGTCCCTGACGGGGCAGCCGACGTCCGCACGGCAAGCCGGGGCCAGGCGGCCCCTGGGGGAGCTCGGCCGGGCCGCGCTCGGCCGGGCCGGGCGGGCCGCCCTGCTGGCCACCGGCCGGCCGCCCGTCCCGGACGCCCTCGAACCGCTCGTCCGAGTCCACCGCGAGCACCATCCGCAGGCCGACCTCGGCCTGCTCGCCCGGGCCTACCGGCTCGCCGAGGCCAGCCACCGGGGCCAGAAGCGCAAGAGCGGCGGGCCCTACATCACCCACCCGCTCGCCGTCACCATGATCCTGGCCCAACTCGGCGCCGGGACAACCACCTTGGTCGCCTCGCTGCTCCACGACACCGTCGAGGACACCGAATTGACGCTCAATCAGGTGAGCGCCGGCTTCGGGCCCGAAGTCGCCTACCTGGTCGACGGGGTGACGAAACTGGAGAAGGTCGACTTCGGCGCCGCCGCCGAGGCCGAGACCTTCCGCAAGATGCTGGTCGCCACCGGCGACGACGTCCGGGTGATGGTGATCAAGCTCGCCGACCGGCTGCACAACATGCGCACCATCCGGCACATGAAGCCGGCCAGCCAGGTGCGGATCGCCAAGGTCACCCGGGACGTGCTGATCCCACTGGCCGAACGGCTCGGCATCCAGGTGCTCAAGGCGGAGCTGGAGGACATCGTCTTCGCCACCCTGCACCCCGAGGAGCACGCCCGCACCCGGGCCCTGATGGCCGGTCACGAGGGCGAGCCGGACACCCAGCTGGCCCCCTTCGCCCGGCTGCTGGCCCGCCAGCTGTCCGAGACCGGGGTGACCGCCGAGGTCACCGTCCGGCCCCGGCACTGCGTGTCGCTGCACCGGGTGCTGCTCAAGCGGGCCGCCGCGCCCGGCCCGGACGGGCGGCCGCAGCGGCCGCAGCCCGCCGACTTCGGGCGGCTGCTGGTGGTGGTCGAGGAGAACGCCGACTGCTACGCCGTGCTCGGCGAGCTGCACACCTGCTGGACGCCGCTGCCCGGCGAGTTCAAGGACTTCGTCGCCGCCCCCAAGTTCAACCTCTACCAGTCGCTGCACACCGCGGTGGCGCTCAGCGGCGGCACGGTCGTCGAGGTGCTGGTGCGCACCCGGCGGATGCACGAGGTCGCCGAGACCGGGGTGGTCGCGCTCGGCGACCCGGAGCCGGCCGGCGCCGTCCAGGACGCCGACGAACTCGACCGCACCGACCCGGCCCGGCCCGGCTGGCTCAGCCGGCTGCTGGAGTGGCAGCAGGAGACGCCCGACCCGGACGCCTTCTGGTCCGCGCTCACCGCCGACCTGGCCGGCGACCGCGAGATCACCGTCGTGACGGAGAGCGGCGAAACGCTTCAGCTGAGGGCCGGCGCCACCTGCGTGGACGCCGCCTACCTGCTCGGCGAGGAGACCGGCCACCGGTGCATCGGAGCCCGGGTCAACGGCCGGCTCACCGCGCTCTCCACCGTCCTGCAGGACGGCGACCTGCTCGCCGTGCTCACCGAGGCCGTGCCCACCGGGACCGTGCTCACCGAGGACGGGCCGCGCCCCGCCGAACCCTCCGGGCCCGCGCCCGAGTGGCTCGCGCACGCCCGGACGCCGGCCGCCCGGCTGGCCATCGAACGCTGGCTCGCCGACCACCCGGCCCGGCTCCCGCCGGTGCGCACCGGCCCCTCCAGCGGCCAGCCCGCCCCGCCCGCGCACCGCACCACCGAGCGCCGGCCGGCCCCGGTCGCGGTGGCCGGCCGGCCCGGGGCGCCGGTCCGGCTGGCCCGCTGCTGCACGCCCGTGCCGCCGGACGAGGTGGCCGGCTACCCGATCCGCGGCGGAGCCGTCGCCGTGCACCGCACCGGCTGCCCGGCCGGGGAGCGGATGCGCGCGGCCGGGCGCGCCGAGCTGGAGGTCCGCTGGCGGCCGGAGGGCACCCCGGCGGCCGGCCACCGGGCCACCCTGCGGGCCGAGGCGCTCAACCGGCCCCGGCTGCTCGCCGACCTCACCGCGGCCATCTCCGCCGAGGACGTCGGCATCGTGTCGGCCGAGGTCGAACCGCCGCAGGAGCTGCGGGTCCGGCACACCTACACCGTCGAACTGCCCGAGCCGGCCGCGCTGCCCGCGCTGATGCGCGCCATGCTCAAGGTCTCCGGGGTGTACGACGTCAGCCGGCCGCAGGCCCCGGACACCGGCGGGGCCCGCCACCCCGGGGAAAATGGGGATGACCGGTCCGCGCCGGGCGTGGGACCATCATGGGGAATTCACGGCCGGTCCACGGCGTTCTCAGGGCACAGGAGCCCCGACGGCACCCGAGGACCTGAGGGGTAGCTCACCTCGCCCGGCGGTAACCGGGGCGGCAGCTGGGCAGACTCCGGGTGGGACCGCACAAGGCGGTCCCCACAGGCCATCCGCACCAGCGACCAAAGGACAGAATGACCTCCACGTCCGACACCCGCGACCACGCCGACGCCCCGCGCCGCCTGAACGGTCTGCGGGCGGAAGCCCTCATGGACGAGGACCTCGCGGCCATCGACGAGGACCGCGGCCACGGCCACCACCACTACGACGGCGACCAGTACGACCGCAGCGAGCGTGCCGCCCTGCGCCGTGTCGCCGGCCTCTCCACCGAACTCGAAGACGTCACCGAGGTCGAGTACCGCCAGCTCCGCCTGGAGCGCGTGGTGCTCGTCGGCGTCTGGACGGACGGCACCCTGGAGGAGGCGGAGAACTCGATGGCCGAGCTCGCCGCCCTCGCCGAGACGGCCGGCTCCCAGGTGCTGGACGGCGTCATCCAGCGTCGCGACAAGCCCGACGCGGCCACCTACATCGGCTCCGGCAAGGCGAAGGAACTGCGCGACATCGTCGCGGCCACCGGCGCCGACACCGTGGTCTGCGACGGTGAGCTCACCCCCGGCCAGCTGATCCACCTGGAGGACGTGGTCAAGGTCAAGGTCGTCGACCGGACGGCCCTGATCCTGGACATCTTCGCCCAGCACGCCAAGTCCCGGGAGGGCAAGGCGCAGGTCTCGCTCGCGCAGATGCAGTACATGCTGCCGCGCCTGCGCGGCTGGGGTCAGTCGCTGTCCCGGCAGATGGGTGGTGGCGGCGCCGGCTCGTCCGGCGGCGGCATGGCCACCCGTGGTCCCGGTGAGACCAAGATCGAGACCGACCGGCGCCGGATCCGCGAGAAGATGGCGAAGCTGCGCCGCGAGATCGCCGAGATGAAGAAGGGCCGCGACACCAAGCGCCAGGAGCGCAAGCGCCACCAGGTGCCGTCGGTGGCCATCGCCGGGTACACCAACGCCGGCAAGTCGTCCCTGCTCAACCGGCTCACCGGGGCGGGCGTCCTGGTGGAGAACTCCCTGTTCGCCACCCTGGACCCGACCGTGCGCCGGGCCCAGACCCCGAGCGGGCGGCTCTACACCCTGGCCGACACCGTCGGCTTCGTCCGGCACCTGCCGCACCACCTGGTCGAGGCCTTCCGCTCGACCATGGAGGAGGTCGCCGACGCGGACCTCATCCTGCACGTGGTCGACGGCTCGCACCCCGAGCCGGAGACGCAGCTGGCCGCCGTCCGCGAGGTCATCGTCTCGGTCGACGCGCAGAACGTGCCGGAGATCGTGGTGATCAACAAGGCGGACGCCGCCGACCCGCACGTGCTGCAGCGACTGCTGCGCCGCGAGCCGCACGCCATCGTGGTGTCGGCCCGCAGCGGCGAGGGCATCGAGGAGCTGCTGAAGCTCATCGACGACGAGCTGCCGCGCCCGGCGATCGAGGTGCGGGCCCTGGTGCCCTACACCCAGGGCGGGCTGGTCTCCCGGGTGCACGCCGAGGGCGAGCTGCTCGGCACCGAGCACACCGGCGAGGGCACGCTGCTGCACGCCAAGGTGCCGGCCGAGCTGGCCGCCGAGCTGGAGCGCTACGCGGTGGCGCTGCAGGTCTGAGGCGTCGGGCCGACGAAGGGCCCCCGGACGTGACCGTGATGCCGCTGGGCATCGCGCGAGCGTCCGGGGGCCCTTCGCGTGCCCGTCCGGGGTACCGGGGCGTCCGTTCCGGGGTCCGCCCGGGGGCTCGTCCGGGCCTGCGGGCCTGTGGGCGTGTGGGCCTGTGGGCGTGTGGGTGTGGGCGTGCGGGCTACTTCACGTTCTTGGCGAAGTAGTCGAAGGCCTGCTTCGCCTGGTCCTGCAGCGAGGGGCCGGCCAGGTACCCGGGCGGGTTGCGGCTGCCGATCGCGGTGACGCTGATCAGGTTGGGCTTGCCGTCCTTGGTGATGAACCAGCCGCCGCCGCTGGAGCCGCCGGTCACGGTGCAGCCGGTGACGTACATCGGCGGGCGGCTCCGGTCGGGGGAGAGCCTGGCCGGCGGGACCGGGGGCTCGCAGCGGGAGAGCTCCAGGCCGTCGAACGGCCGATCGGTCGGGTAGCCGTAGGCGGCCGCCGAGCCGATCTGCTCGCGCGGGGCGTTGAACCAGACCGGGACCGAGCCGCCGACCGCCTCCTCCAGCGACGCGCCGGAGCCGCCCTCGCCGCGCACCCGGATGATCCCGTAGTCGTACTGGTGGTGGGCGCCGACGCCGCCCTCCCCGAGCCAGGTCGGCGACACCAGCGCGCGCACCGCCGCCCACCGGCCGTACGGGGCGGCCTGCTGCTCGGCGAGCGGTTTGCCGCGGGCCGCCTGGCCGTCCCGGTTGAAACCGGGCACGAAGGTGATGTTCCGCAGCCAGCCGCCGCCCTTGCCGTCGTGCAGGCAGTGCGCGGCGGTGTAGACGAGGTTGCTGCGGCCCGGGTTGGCCGGGTCGGAGACCACCGTCGCGGAGCAGGCCGCGTCGCCCTGGGGCGTGGTGACGAAGAGCCGTCCGACCACGGCGGTGGCCGGGCCGTACGGGTGCGGCTGCGGCGTGGCCGCGACGGCCGCGGGCGGGGCGTCCGGCCGGCCGTCGTCCGGTGCGGCGGTGAGCGGGTACTCCGGGGTGGCCCGCCCCTTGGCGGCGGCCATCCGGGTGGTCGACCAGAAGCCCGGGGCCACCTCGTTGGCGAAGCCGCTGCCGGAGACGAACCGGGCCCAGTCCTCCACCTTCCAGCCCGTCAGGTCGCCCAGGCTGGTGGGGGCCGACGTGGGGAGGGCGGGCGGCGGTGCGGCCGCCGTGGCGCCGGAGTCGTCCGGCCCGCAGGCGGTCGCGGCGAGCGCGAGCACGGCGAGCACCGCGGCGCCGGTCGGTCCGGATCGGCGCCGCGGTCCGCGGCCGGTGTGCTTCGGCATGCTGCATCGTCCCCCGGGGGCGGCCTCCGCCGCCCGTACGGCTTGGTCCGGTCCGACCGGAAAGGGCCTACGGCTTCTTGGAGATCCAGTCCAGCGCCTGCTTGGCGACCGTCTCCAGGTACGGGCCGCTCAGCGAGGTGTGGTCCTCGGTGCCGATGGACGTGTTGCTGACCAGGGCGGTCTTCCCGTCCGGCATGGTGGCGAACCAGCCGCCGCCGCTGGAGCCCTGGGTCATGTTGCAGCCGATGGTGAGCATCGACGGGCGCTTGGCGTCGAACGACAGCCGGGTCGGCTTGCCGCCGTCGCACTTGTACAGCTCCTGGCCGTCGAACGGCTTGTAGAGCGGGTAGCCGACCGCCGCGACGGACATCTTGTCGCGCGGGGCGTCGAACCAGACCGGGACGGCCGAACCGACCGTCTCCTCCAGCGACTTGCCGGAGTCGTTCTGGTTGTGCACCCGCATGACGGCGAAGTCGTACTGGTTCGCGGCGTCACCGGTGCCGCCGCCCTCGACCATCCACTGCGGCGAGGTGGTGACCAGGTCGGCCCACCAGGTGCCCAGCGGGGCCAGTTCGGACAGCGGGGCCTTCTTGCCGCCGCTGGAGGCGCCCGAGTTGTTGTAGGCGGGCACGAAGACCAGGTCCTTGAAGAAGTCGCCGCCCTTGCCCGCGTGCACGCAGTGGCCGGCCGTCCAGACCAGATTGCTCTTGCCGGGGTGCTGCGGGTCGGTGATCACCGTCGCCGAGCAGTTGCCCCGGCCGCCCTGGGCGCTGAAGAACACCTTCCCGGACGGCTGCTTGGTGTACGGGCGGGGCACCGGCACGGCCTTGACCACCGGCGGGTCCGGGTCCGTCACGCCGTTGTCGGCGGCCGGCTTGGCGGTGGGCGGGGCCGGATCGGCGGGCTTGGAGTCGCCCATCTTGTCCGGGTTCCAGAAGTCCTTCACCACCGGGTTGTTGAAGACGTGCTTGGACGCCCACGAGTCCCAGTCCTCGAACTTCCACTTCTTCAGGTCGTCCCAGGACTTCGGCAGGCCCTCCAGCAGGCTGGTCGGGATGCCCGACGGGAGGGTGATCCCGCCGATCACGCCGCTCCCCGGGGCGGCGGTGCTGGACGCGGGCGGCGGCGCGGCGCTGCCGCCCCCGTCGCCCGCCGGACCGTCCGGCCCGCAGGCGCTCGCCGCGAGCAGCGTCCCCGTGACGAGGGCGACGGCCATGGCTGACCGGTGGATCGATGGCATGTGTGCGCTTCCCCCTGTGCTCGATCGGGCTGTCGTGCGGCGACTCGCCGCTGTGGAGTCTTCCACCGGTCACCAGGACGGCGGCGGCCGCCCCCCGGGTTGCGGCCCTGACCGGAGGTCACCGATCCGTGACGTGGCCACGATCGGCCCGCCGACCCAGCAGGGCCCCGCGCGCCGGACGCGGACAATCCCCGATCTTCACCCGGACGAGTGAGCCGACCTTGTGATCACCCGTCAGGGATAGGTAACCCTTACCTGACGCGACGGTGCGAGCGCCCGCCGATCCTCTCCACCACCCGCGCGCGTCCGCACCCCCACGCGCCCCAAGGAGCAGCCTTGAGCACCGCCCTCACCGGAGCCCCGCCCGCCCCGCTGCTGCACGCGGACCGGCCGGCCGAGCCCGATCCGCTGCTGCACCCGGACCCCGCCGTCGCCGCCGAACAGGCCGCCCTGGAAGCCCTGCTGCGCTGCTGGACGCGCGAGACCGGCGCCCGCCCCGGCCCCGACGGCCGGCTGCGGATCGCCGTCCTCGGCGGCGCCGCCCGGCTCTCCGCCCCCGTCCGCTACTGGTCGCCCGGCGGCTGGCACCGGTTCGGCCCCGCCGTCCTCTCCGCCGGGGAGGGCACCGCCGACGCCCCCGTGGACGCCGTCACCACCGCCGCGCTGCTCGCCGCCGCGGCCGCCGACCGCCCCGACCCCGGGCAGGTCGCCGACCTCGCCGCCCGGGTCGCCGACTCGGTCGTCCGCACCGCCGACATCCTCGCCCACCGCCGCACCGCCGCCCCCGCCGGCGGCCCGGAACGCTCGCACTTCCTCGCCGCCGAACAGTCCCTGCTGCTCGGCCACCCGCTGCACCCCACCCCGAAGAGCCGCGACGGCCTCGGCCCGGCCCAGAGCGCCGCCTACTCGCCCGAACTGCACGGCTCCTTCCAACTCCACTGGTACGCGGTCCACCGCGACCTGCTCGCCGCCGGCTCCGCCCTCACCGACAGCGCCGACCGGATCACCGCGGACCTGCTCGGCGACCACGCCGCCCTGCCGCCCGGCACCGCCGCCCTGCCGCTGCACCCCTGGCAGGCCCGCGAACTCGCCCACCGCCCGGCCGTCGCCGCCCTGCTCGCCGACGGGCTGCTGCACGACCTCGGCCCGGCCGGCGAACCCTGGTACCCCACCTCCTCGGTGCGCACCGTCTACCGCCCCGGCACCCCCTGGATGCTCAAGCTCTCGCTCGGCCTGCGGATCACCAACTCCCGCCGGGAGAACCTGCGCAAGGAACTCCACCGCGGCCTGGAGGTGCACCGGCTGCTGGAGAGCGGCCTGGCCGCCGAATGGCACCGTGCCCACCCCGGCTTCGACATCGTCCGCGACCCGGCCTGGATCGGCGTCGACCACCCCGCCCTCGGCGACCCGGGCGGCCTGGACACCGTGCTGCGCGCCCAGCCCTTCGCCCCCGCCGACCGCGCGCTGTGCGTCGCCGGGCTGGTCGCCGAACAGCCGCTCGGCACCGGCGACACCGTGCCGTCCCGGCTCGGCGACACCCTGCGGGCGCTCGCCGTCCGCTGCGGCCGCCCGCTGCGGACCGTCGCCGCCGAATGGTTCCTGCGCTACCTGGACGCCGTCGTACTGCCCGTCCTCTGGCTGGACGGCACGGCCGGCATCGCCCTGGAGGCGCACCAGCAGAACAGCCTCGTCCTGCTCGACGCCGACGGCTGGCCCAGCGGCGGCCGCTACCGCGACAACCAGGGCTACTACTACCGGGAGAGCGCCGCCGACCGGCTCACCGCGCGGCTGCCCGGGCTCGGCGAGCACAGCGACACCTTCCTGCCCGACGAGGTGATCGACCACCACTTCGCCTACTACCTCGGCATCAACCACGTCCTCGGCCTGGTCGGCGCCTTCGGCAGCCAGGGGCTCGCCGACGAGACCGTGCTGCTGGCCGGGCTGCGCCGCTTCCTGGCCGGCCCGCGGGCCGCCGCCACCGGCTCGGCGCTGCCCGGGCTGCTGCTCGACGCGCCCACCCTGCCCTGCAAGGCCAACCTGCTCACCCGGATCAACGGCCTGGACGAACTGGTCGGCCCGGTCGCCACCCAGTCCGTCTACGTGGACATCCCCAACCCGCTGGCGGGCGCATGAGCCTGCTCGACGACCCGCCGGGATGGGGCGCGATCCCCACCCCGGCCGGCGAGTTCCGGCTCAGCCCGGTCCGACTGCCCACCGACCTGGACCTGCTCGCCGGGTGGATGAACGACCCCGAGATCGCCGCGTTCTGGCGGCTCGCCGGGCCGCCCGACGCCACCGAACGGCACCTCCGGGCCCAACTCGACGGCGACGGCCGCAGCGTGCCCTGCCTCGGCCTGCTCGACGGCGCCGCGACGAGCTACTGGGAGGTCTACCGCGCCGACCTCGACCCGCTCGCCCGGCACTACCCGGCCCGGCCGCACGACACCGGCGTCCACCTCCTGATCGGCCCCGCCGAGAGCCGCGGCCGGGGCCTCGGCGCCGTCCTGCTGGCCGCCCTCGCCGAGCGGATCCTGCGGCAACGGCCCCGCTGCGAACGGGTCGTCGCCGAACCGGACGTCCGCAACCGGCGCTCCGTCCGGGCCTTCGAACAGGCCGGATTCCGGCTGGACACCGAACTCGACCTGCCCGACAAGCGCGCCGCCCTGATGGTCCGTGCCCGCGTCCCCTTCGTCGCCTAGGACACCCCCGTGGACACCCCAGCACCCCAGCCGCCGTACGACCTGCTCGGCGTCGGCATCGGCCCCTTCAACCTCTCGCTCGCCGCGCTCGCCGCGCCCGTCCCCGGCCTGCGCACGCTCTTCTGCGACCAGCGCCCGGAGTTCCGCTGGCACCCCGGCATGCTGGTGGACGGGGCCCGGATGCAGGTGCCGTTCCTCGCCGACCTGGTCTCCCTCGTCGACCCGACCAACCCCTGGTCCTTCCTCAACTACCTGCGCGACCAGGACCGGCTCTTCCCGTTCTACTTCGCCGAGCGCTTCCAACTGCCCCGCCGCGAGTACGACCACTACTGCCGGTGGGCCGCCGAACGGCTCGCCAACTGCCGCTTCGGCACCGAGGTCACCGCCCTGCACTGGGAAGCCCCGCACTTCCGGGCCGAGCTGACCGACACCGCGACCGGGCGGCGGACCGAGGTGCACGCCCGCAACCTCGCCCTCGGCGTCGGCACCCGGCCCGTCCTGCCCGCGGCCTTCACCGCCCTCGACGGCCACCCGCGCGCCTTCCACTCCGCCGACTACCTGGACCGCCGCGGCGACCTCGCCGGCGCCCGGGACATCACCGTGGTCGGCAGCGGGCAGTCCGGCGCCGAGGTCTTCCTCGACCTGCTCCGGCGCCACGACGGCGACGGCGTCCGGCTGCGCTGGCTCACCCGGACCAGGGCGCTCGCGCCGATGGAGTACTCCAAGCTCGGCCTGGAGCACTTCACCCCCGACTACACCCACTACTTCCACAGCCTGCCCGAACCCGTCCGGGACGCGCTGGTCGCCGCCCAGTGGCAACTGCACAAGGCCGCCAGCGCCGAAACCCTCGCCGAGATCCACGACCACCTCTACGAACGCACCATCGGCCGCCCGATCGACACCGCCCCGGTCGACATCACCCCCGGCACCGCCGTCACCGAAGCCCGCCCCGGCCCCTGCGGCGGCCTCGAACTGCACTGCCGGCACGGCGACTCCGGCGTCGAACACGTCCTGCGCACCGACGCCGTGGTGCTCGCCACCGGCTACCGGGCCGCCCGGCCGACCGCGCTCGAACCACTCGCCCGGCTGATCGACTGGGACGGGGACGGGCGCTACCGGGTCGACCTCGACCACCGGGTCGCCACCCGGCCCGAACTCACCGGCGGCCTCTACGTCCAGAACGCCGAACTGCACACCCACGGCGTCGGCGCCCCCGACCTGGGGCTCGGCGCCCACCGGGCCGCCGTCATCCTCAACGCCGTCACCGGCCGGACCGTCCACCGGCTGCCCGCCCGCACCGCCTGGACCGGCTTCGCGCCGCCCGGGACCGCCCCCGCCGCTGCGGGCGCTGCCGCGGGCGCCGCCGCGGCTGTTGCCGAGGGCACCCCCACCGAGAGCACCCCCGCCATCCCCCGTCCCCAGGAGCTGACCCGTGCCGCAACCGTCGGCCGCTGAACCGCCGTTGTACCTGCCCCCGCACCTGACCGCCGGGCACTGGCGGCGGGCCGGGCGCGCCCTGCTGGCCAAGATGCTCGGCGAGTTCGCCTACGAGGAACTGCTCACCCCCGTCCGCGCCGCCTCCGACGGCGAGTACCTGCTCTGGCTGCCCGAGGCCGAGTACCGCTTCACCGCCCGCCGCGGCGCGTACGGAAGCTGGCGGGTCGACCCGGAGTCGGTCCGCTGCTCCGACCCGGACGGCCTCGACCCGCTGCGCTTCCTCCCGCACGCCCGGCACGCCCTCGGCCTGCGCGGCGAGACCACCGGCCACCTGATCCGCGAACTCACCGCCACCCTGACCGCCGACGCGCACCAGCTCGCCACCGCGCTCACCGCCGCCGAACTCGCCGACCTCGACCACCCCGCCCTGGAGGGCCGCCAGGACGGCCACCCCTGGATCGTCCCCAACAAGGGCCGGATCGGCTTCTCCGCCACCGACGCCGCCCGCTGGGCCCCGGAGGCCCGCACCCCGCGCCCGCTGCCCTGGATCGCCGTCCACCGCCGGCTCGCCGAGTACCGCGGCGTGCCCGGCCTGGAGCGGCCCGAGCAGCTGTACGCCCGCGAACTCGACGACCCGGACGCGCTGCGCGCCGCCCTCGGCCCGGCCGCCGCCGACTACCTGCTGCTGCCCGTCCACCCCTGGCAGTGGGACGAGACGATCGTCCCGCTGTTCGCGCCCTGGATCGCCTCCGGCGAGATCGTCCCGCTGCCCTCCGACGGCGACCCACGGCTGCCCCAGCAGTCCATCCGCTCCTTCTTCAACACCGCCCACCCCGAGCGCTGCACCGTCAAACTGCCGCTGTCCGTCCTCAACACCCTGGTCTGGCGCGGTCTGCCCACCGAACGCACCCTCGCCGCGCCCGCCGTCACCGCCTGGATCCACGGCCTGCGCGACGCCGACCCCTACCTGCGCGACGAGTGCCGGGTGATCCTGCTCGGCGAGATCGCCTCCGTCACCGTCGACCACCCGCTCTACCGCGAGCTGCCCGAGGCGCCCTACCAGTACAAGGAACTCCTCGGCGCGATCTGGCGCGAACCGCTCGGCCCCTTCCTGGCCGGCGGCGAACGCGCCCGCACCCTGGCCGCCCTGCTGCAGACCGGCTCCGACGGCCGGGCGCTCGCCGCCGAACTGATCGCCCGCTCCGGGCTCACCCCCGCCGCCTGGACCGGCCGGCTGTTCGGCGCCGTGCTGCCGCCGCTGCTGCACTTCCTCTACCGGTACGGGCTGGTCTTCTCCCCGCACGGCGAGAACGCCATCGTCGTCTTCGACGAGCACGACGCGCCGACCCGGCTCGCGGTCAAGGACTTCGTCGACGACGTCAACCTCAGCGACCAGGACCTGCCCGAACTGCGCGACCTGCCCGCCGAGGTCGACGACGTCCTGCTGCGGGACGGCCCGCAGGGGCTCTGCCAGTTCCTCCACTCCGGGCTGTTCATCGGCGTCCTGCGCTACCTCGCCCCGCTGCTGGAGGCGCAGACCGGGCTGCCCGAGGCCGAGTTCTGGGCCCTGCTGCGGGCCGAGATCCGCCGCTACCAGGACCGCTTCCCCGGCCTGGGCGAGCGCTTCGAGTTGTTCGACCTGTTCCGGCCGCGGATCGACCGGCTCTGCCTCAACCGCAACCGGCTGCTGCTCGACGGCTACCAGGACCGCCCGCACCGCCCGCACGCCGCCCGGTACGGGACCGTCCCCAACGCCCTGGTGACCCTGGAGGCGGATCTTCCCGGGCGACGGAGCCGGATTGTCACCCCAGCCCCGTAGGCTGGGAGGGTCATGACGAACGACTCCGAAACCCAGCTCCCCGGCGAGACCGAGCTCCCTGGCGAGGACGGCGGCGCCGCCGCCGACGTCGAGGAAGCCGTCGCCGTTCCGCGCTCCCGCATCCCCGACCTGCTGCACGCCGCGGTGGCGGCCGTCGGCGGCGTCGAGCGCCCCGGTCAGCTCCGGATGGCCGAGGCCGTCGCCGACGCCGTCGACAACGCCGAGCACCTGCTCGTCCAGGCCGGCACCGGCACCGGGAAGTCCCTCGCCTACCTGGTGCCCGCGCTCGCCCACGGGGACCGCGTGGTGGTCGCCACCGCCACCCTGGCGCTGCAACGCCAGCTCGTCGAACGGGACTTGCCGCGCACGGTCGAGGCGCTGCACCCGGTGCTGCGCCGCCGCCCGCTGTTCGCGATGCTCAAGGGCCGCTCCAACTACCTGTGCCTGCACCGGGCCAACGAGGGCACCCCGAGCGACGAGGGCGAGGGCCTGTTCGACGCGGCCGAGGCGCTCGGCGGGCCCGCCAGCAAGCTCGGGCAGGACGTGCTGCGGCTGCGCGAGTGGGCCGACGAGAGCGACACCGGGGACCGGGACGACCTCAGCCCCGGCGTCTCCGACAAGGCCTGGGCCCAGCTGGCGGTCACCTCCAAGGAGTGCCTGGGCGCCACCCGCTGCGCGTACGGGCAGGAGTGCTTCGCCGAGAAGGCCCGGGAGCGGGCCAAACTGGCCGACGTCGTGGTCACCAACCACGCGATGCTCGCGATCGACGCGATCGAGGGCGCGCCGGTGCTGCCCGAGCACGGGCTGCTGATCGTCGACGAGGCGCACGAACTGGTCAACCGGGTCACCGGCGCGGCCACCGCCGAGCTGACCGTCGGCGCGGTCAACCGGGCGGTCAAGCGCGCCGCCCGGCTCGCCAACGAGAAGGCCGTGGACGCCTTGCAGGCCGCCGCCGAGAACTACCACGGCCTGATGGAGACCGCCCAGCCCGGCCGGGTCGAGGAACTGCCCGAGTACCTGGCGTACGCGGTCACCTCGATCCGGGACGCCGCCCGCCAGGTGATCAGCTCGCTCGGCGAGACCCGCGACAAGGGGCTCAGCGACGAGGACGCCGTCCGCAAGCAGGCGATGGCCTCCGCCGAGTCGCTGCACGAGACCGCCGAGCGGCTGCTGGAGGACTCCGAGTACGACGTGGTCTGGATCGAGCGCAGCGACCGCTTCGGCATGGGCACCGGCTCGCTGCGGGTCGCGCCGCTCAGCGTCTCCGGGCTGCTGCGCGAGGGCCTCTACAAGGAGCGCTCGGTGGTGCTCACCTCGGCCACCCTCAAGCTCGGCGGGGACTTCAACGGCGTCGCCGCCTCCGTCGGCCTGCCCTCGGACTCCCGGCTGCCGGACCAGCGCACCCCCGGGGACAATCCTTCGGCCGGGTCCGGGTCCGGGTCCGGGTCCGGTTCCGGTTCCGGTTCCGGGTTCGGCGAGGACGCGGTGCCGCACTGGCGCGGCATCGACGTCGGCTCGCCGTTCAAGTACCCCAAGCAGGGCATCCTGTACGTCGCCCGGCACCTCGCCGATCCCGGCCGAGATCCCGAACGGCCCGACATGCTGGACGAGTTGGCGGAGCTGATCGGCGCGGCCGGCGGGCGCACGCTGGGCCTGTTCTCCTCGATGCGCGGCGCCCAGACGGCCGCCGAGGCGCTGCGGGAGCGGCTGGACAACCGGATCCTGCTCCAGGGGGAGGACACCCTGGGCGAGTTGATCCGGGAGTTCGCCTCGGACGCGTCCACCTGCCTGTTCGGCACGCTCTCGCTCTGGCAGGGCGTGGACGTGCCCGGCTCGGCCTGCCAGCTGGTCGTGATGGACCGCATCCCGTTCCCCCGGCCGGACGACCCGCTGATGAGCGCCCGCCAGAAGGACGTCGAACAGCGCGGCGGGAACGGCTTCATGGCCGTCGCGGCGACGCACGCGGCGCTGCTGATGGCGCAGGGCGCCGGCCGGCTGGTGCGCGCGGCCGAGGACCGGGGCGTGGTCGCGGTGCTCGACCCGCGGGTGGAGACCAAGCGGTACGGGAGCTTCTTCCGCTCCTCGATGCCGGAGTTCTGGTACACCACGGACCGCAACCAGGTGCGCCGCTCGCTGGCGGCGATCGACGCCTCGGCGCCGCCGGTCAAGCCGGTGGTGAAGCGGGGCTGAGCGGTGCGGTGATCCGGGGCTCCGTCCAGCCCCCCTGGGGGCCGAGGCGGGGCCCGGAAGCCCCCGGAGACGCCGGAGGGGCTCCCCGCGACCACGCGGTGGAGCCCCTTCCCGCTGGGTGCGCGCGAGGCGTCAGAGGCGGCGCAGGACCGCGACGACCTTGCCCAGGATGGTCGCGTTGTCGCCGTTGATCGGCTCGTACGCCGGGTTGTGCGGCATCAGCCAGATCCGGCCGTCCTCTCGCTTGAGCCGCTTGACCGTGGCCTCGCCGTCGATCATCGCGGCCACGATGTCGCCGTTCTCGGCGACCGGCTGGCGGCGCACGGTGACCCAGTCGCCGTCGCAGATGGCCGCCTCGATCATCGAGTCGCCGCGCACGGTGAGCGCGAACAGCTCGCCCTCGCCGACCAGCTGGCGGGGCAGCGGGAAGACGTCCTCGACCGTCTGCTCGGCCAGGATCGGGCCGCCGGCGGCGATCCGGCCGACCAGCGGCACGTACGAGGTGGACGGCCGGCCGGCCGTCTCGGCGGTGTTCGGGCGGGCCACCTCGACGCCGCGGACCTCGTAGGCGCGCGGGCGGTGCGGGTCGCGGCGCAGGAAGCCCTTGCGTTCCAGGGCCATCAGCTGGTGGGCGACCGAGGAGGTGCTGGACAGGCCGACGGCCTGGCCGATCTCGCGCATGGACGGCGGGTAGCCGCGGCGCTGGACGGAGTCCCGGATGACCTCGATCACGCGGCGCTGGCGTTCGGTGAGACCGGCCTCGTCGGTGCGGATGCCGGGGGGGCGGCCGGGCAGCGCGCGGGTGGGCGCCTGGTGGGCGTCGTCGATCGCGGGGGAGTGTTCGATCGGCTGGTCGGGAACGCGGCCCGTGCTGGAAAGGGCCGGGCCGGAGAGGCGCTGGTCTTCGCTACGGTCCATGCTGATGTCCACGCTCTGCTGATTCGTGGTGCGCTGCCCCACCTTGAACTGGGAGTGTTCCTGCACCGGGATGGTGTTGCTTTCGATGGTGTTCACGGCGGCCCCTCTCGACGGCTGTCCTCTCCCCTTTTCCAGCCCAACGCCCCTCCTATCGAAAGGTTGCGCCAAACACACGTTCGAGTGAATTATTCGAGAGTTGGCTGACTCGATCAAGGCTTTGCTGTACATCGAGACTGTGCATCGAGTAAATGTTCGATCGGATCTCGACTTCGGCAGTCTAATCGGTGCCGACACGCCAGGGGTGTCGCTTCCCCCGGAGACCTACATCTAGTGGTTACAGTCCTCTCCGTGCCCAGTACTAGTGGTTACGGCGCATGATCAGCTTGCCGAGGCCGGGGTCGCATCGCATAGACTCAACAGGTCCGCACGTCCTGCCAGGGAGGGATCCTCAGGTGCACTGCCCCTTCTGCCGGCACTCCGACAGCCGTGTTGTCGACAGCCGGACCAATGAGGACGGCAGCTCGATCCGCCGTCGTCGGCAGTGCCCGGACTGCGGCCGCCGCTTCACCACCGTGGAGACGGCCGCACTGATGGTCATCAAGCGCAGCGGGGTCACCGAGCCCTTCTCCCGGGAGAAGGTCATCACCGGCGTCCGCAAGGCCTGTCAGGGCCGCCCGGTCACCGAGGACGCCCTCGCCCAGCTCGGCCAGCGGGTCGAGGAGTGCGTGCGCGCCACCGGCAACGCCGAGCTGACCACCCACGACGTCGGGCTGGCCATACTCGGCCCGCTCAAGGAACTCGACGTGGTCGCCTTCCTGCGCTTCGCCAGCGTGTACCAGGCGTACGACGGACTGGAAGACTTCGAGGCCGCCATCGCGGAACTCCGCGCCGAACGGCCCGTCCCCGAGGCGGACGGCACCTGCGTGCCCGTCGCCGCCGCCGCGCCCTAGGAGGCGCCGGCACCCGGCCCCCTGGCGGGCCTTGCTGCACCACGGGTCCCACGGGGCCCACGCATGCCCGGAAAAAGGGCACAGAACACAACAAACCGTGCGCAAGCAGGCGAGGTCTCGGCCTGCCCGCACACCGGAAGAACGAACCAGCGGTGCCCGGACTTTTCAGGGCACTTCGGGCGTTTGCCCAGGAGGAGGAAGAAGTGACAGACACCACGAGCGGTTCCGCACGCGGGTCGAAGTCCGACAAGACCACGGCCAAGGGCGGCGGCAAGGCCCCCAAGGGCGGTCTGCCGATCGGGCGCATCTACACCACTCCTGGCGTGCACCCGTACGACGAGGTCCGCTGGGAGCGCCGCGACGTCGTCATGACCAACTGGCGCGACGGGTCCATCAACTTCGAGCAGCGCGGCGTCGAGTTCCCCGACTTCTGGTCGGTCAACGCCGTCAACATCGTCACGTCCAAGTACTTCCGCGGCGCCGTCGGCACTCCCCAGCGCGAGTGGAGCCTCAAGCAGATCATCGACCGCGTGGTGCTCACCTACCGCGCCGCCGGCGAGAAGCACGGCTACTTCGCCACCAAGGACGACGCCGAGATCTTCGAGCACGAGCTGACGCACGCCCTCCTCCACCAGGTGTTCAGCTTCAACTCGCCGGTCTGGTTCAACGTCGGCACCAAGCAGCCCCAGCAGGTCAGCGCCTGCTTCATCCTGTCCGTCGACGACTCCATGGAGTCGATCCTCGACTGGTACAAGGAAGAGGGCATGATCTTCAAGGGCGGCTCCGGCGCCGGCCTCAACCTCTCCCGCATCCGCTCCTCGAAGGAACTGCTGTCCTCCGGCGGCAACGCCTCCGGCCCGGTCTCCTTCATGCGCGGCGCCGACGCCTCCGCCGGCACCATCAAGTCCGGTGGCGCCACCCGCCGCGCGGCCAAGATGGTCGTGCTCGACGTCGACCACCCCGACGTCGAGGCCTTCATCGAGACCAAGGTGAAGGAGGAGGAGAAGATCCGCGCCCTGCGCGACGCCGGCTTCGACATGGACCTCGGCGGCGACGACATCACCTCCGTCCAGTACCAGAACGCCAACAACTCCGTCCGCGTCTCCGACGAATTCATGACCGCCGTCGAGAACGGCACCGAATTCGGCCTGCGCGCCCGGATGACCGGCGAGGTCATCGAGACCGTCGACGCCAAGAAGCTGTTCCGCAAGATGGCCGAGGCCGCCTGGGCCTGCGCCGACCCCGGGATCCAGTACGACTCCACCATCAACCACTGGCACACCTGCCCGGAGTCCGGCCGCATCAACGCGTCCAACCCCTGCTCCGAGTACATGCACCTGGACAACTCCAGCTGCAACCTCGCCTCGCTGAACCTGATGAAGTTCCTGCGCGACGACGACTCGTTCGACGCGGACACCTTCGCCAAGGTCGTCGAGCTGGTCATCACCGCGATGGACATCTCCATCTGCTTCGCCGACTTCCCCACCGAGAAGATCGGCGAGACCACCCGCGCCTACCGCCAGCTCGGCATCGGCTACGCCAACCTCGGCGCCCTGCTGATGGCCACCGGCCACGCCTACGACAGCGAGGGCGGCCGCGCCCTGGCCGGCGCCATCACCTCGCTGATGACCGGCACCGCCTACCGCCGCGGCGCCGAACTCGCCGGCGTCGTCGGCCCGTACGACGGCTACGCCCGCAACGCCGCCCCGCACCAGCTGGTCATGAAGCAGCACGCGGACGCCTCGCTCGCCGCCGTCTCGCTCGACGAGCTGGACGCCCCGGTCTGGGCCGTGGCCAACGACACCTGGCAGGACGTCCTGCGGATCGGCGCGCAGAACGGTTTCCGCAACGCCCAGGCCTCGGTGCTCGCCCCCACCGGCACCATCGGCCTGATGATGGACTGCGACACCACCGGAGTCGAGCCGGACCTGGCGCTCGTCAAGTTCAAGAAGCTCGTCGGCGGCGGCTCGATGCAGATCGTCAACGGCACCGTCCCGCGCGCCCTCAAGCGCCTCGGCTACCAGGACGAGCAGATCGAGGCGGTCGTCGCCCACATCGCCGAGCACGGCAACGTGGTGGACGCCCCGGGCCTCAAGGCCGAGCACTACGAGGTCTTCGACTGCGCGATGGGCGAGCGGGTCATCTCGGCCATGGGCCACGTCCGGATGATGGCCGCGATCCAGCCCTGGATCTCCGGCGCGATCTCCAAGACCGTCAACATGCCGGCCTCCGCGACCATCGAGGACATCGAGGAGATCTACTTCGAGGCGTGGAAGATGGGCGTCAAGGCGCTCGCCATCTACCGCGAAAACTCGAAGGTCGGCCAGCCGCTCTCGGCGAAGAAGAAGGAATCCGAGGCCAAGGCCGAGGAGGCCCCGGCCGCCGCGGTCCAGAAGGTCGTCGAGTACCGCCCGGTCCGCAAGCGCCTGCCCAAGGGCCGCCCGGGCATCACCACCTCCTTCACGGTCGGTGGCGCCGAGGGCTACATGACCGCCAACTCCTACCCGGACGACGGCCTCGGCGAGGTCTTCCTCAAGATGTCCAAGCAGGGTTCGACCCTCGCGGGCATGATGGACGCCTTCTCCATCGCCGTCTCGGTCGGCCTGCAGTACGGCGTGCCGCTGGAGACCTACGTCTCGAAGTTCACCAACATGCGCTTCGAGCCGGCCGGTCTGACCGACGACCCGGACGTGCGGATGGCGCAGTCGATCGTCGACTACATCTTCCGCCGCCTGGCGCTCGACTTCCTGCCGTTCGAGACCCGCTCGGCGCTCGGCATCCACTCCGTCGAGGAGCGCCAGCGCCACCTGGACACGGGCTCCTACGAGCCGCTGGAGTCCGAGGAGCTCGACACCGAGTCGCTCGCCCAGTCGGCCCCGGTGGTCGCCACCCCGGCCCCCGCCGTCGAGGCGCCCAAGGCCCCCAAGGCCTCCCCGGCGCAGGCCCACAACTCCACGGAGCTGATGGAGATCCAGCTCGGCCTCAACGCCGACGCCCCGCTCTGCTTCTCCTGCGGCACCAAGATGCGCCGCGCCGGCAGCTGCTACCTCTGCGAGGGCTGCGGCTCCACCAGCGGCTGCAGCTGACCGCCGGAACTGACCCCGCGCGGGTGAGCCACCGCTGAGGCGGGGCGAGGACTTCACGTCCTCGCCCCGCCTCTTCTCGTTGTCCGGGCACCTTCGCGGACGCCGATGTCACGGATGGGGGCGGTGGGCGGTCGGTAGGGGTGACGGTGTTCGGCGGGAGGAGTGGTGTGGTGATGGGGACGGTGCTGGTGACCGGGGCGACGGGGGTCCTGGGGCGGGAGGTGGTGCGGCTGCTGGTCGCGCGCGGGGTGGCGGTGCGGGGGCTGAGCCGGCGGGTGCGGAGCGGGGGCGCGGGGGTCGAGTGGGTGGTCGGGGACCTCGTGACCGGGGAGGGGATCGCCGGGGCGGTGGCGGGGGTCGAGGTGGTGGTGGACTGCGCGACCACGGTGGGGCGCAAGGACGTGGCCGCGGTCCGGACGCTGGTGGCGGAGGCCGGGAAGGCGGGGGTGCGGCACCTGCTGTACGTGTCGATCGTCGGGGTCGACCGGGTGCCGATCCCGTACTACCGGGCGAAGCTCGCCTGTGAGCGGGTGGTGCGGGAGTCGGGGCTGGGGTGGACGGTGCTGCGGGCGACGCAGTTCCACGACCTGTTGCTGAGGATCTTCGACGTGTCGGCGCGGTTGCCGGTGTTCCCGGTGCTTGGCGGGGCGAGCGTCCAGCCGGTGGACGTGCGGGAGGTGGCCGCGCGGGTCGCGGAGCTGGTGGGGGAGGGGCCGGCCGGGTACGCGCCGGAGGTGGGCGGGCCACGGGTGCGGCCGTACCGGGAGCTGGCCGAGGCGTACCTGCGGGCGTCGGGTCGGCGGCGGGTGCTGCTGCCGGTGCGGGTGCCGGGGGCCTCGGGGCGGGCGCTGCGGGCGGGCGGGAACCTCGCGCCGGAGCGGGCGGTGGGCCGGGGGACCTTCGAGGAGGTGTTGGCGGAGCGGTTCGGCGACCGCTGATGTCAACCAGGGTTGCACCGGCTGTACTGACGGTTGGTCAAGAGGCGTGGCCCCGTTCGGGTTTCCGGGCGGGGCCGTCGTATCTGTCGCGCGGAGGCGGAGGTCGCGGAGGTCGCGGTCGGGGTGTCGGCGGATGAAGGTCGACGTGGACCTTGGCGGCGGCTGGCGGCTGCGTTAACGTCATCGGATCGGTTCGTCCGTCGCCCTTCGTGATCTCCGTGCGCCCGTCTCCGGTACAGCGCGATGTCGTTCAGCCCACCGTCGGCAGCATGCCCTGGCGAGGAGGACCGCATTGACCCTCAACCCGACCGCGCCGTCCGAGAGTTCCGGCTATCGCGGTTCTGGTCACCGTAGTTCCGGCCGCCGCTTGGCCGCCGTACCCGCCCTGCTTGCGGCGCTGGCCCTGACCGCGGCCTGCTCCAACAGCTCCGGCGGTTCGGGTGGCGGTGGTGACGCGGCGGCCCCGTCACTGTCCGGTGACTGCGCCAAGTACCAGCCGTACGCCGGGCATTCGGGCACCACGGTGACGATGTTCGCCTCGATCCTCAGCCCGGAGTCGGACAATCTGGAGAAGTCCTGGGCCGAGTTCGCCAAGTGCACCGGCATCAAGATCAGTTACGAGGGCTCGAACGACTTCGAGTCCCAGCTGCCGGTCCGGGTGGCCGGCGGCAACGCCCCGGACTTCGCGATCATCCCGCAGCCGGGCCTGCTGGCGCAGATGGTGAAGAGCGGCAAGGTGGTGAAGCCGCCCGCCCAGACGGTCACCAACGAGGACCGGTGGAGTCCGATCTGGAAGACCTACGGCTCGGTCAACGGCACCTTCTACGCGGCGCCGATGAGCGCCAACATGAAGTCGCTGGTCTGGTACTCGCCGAAGGCCTTCAAGGCGGGCGGCTACGAGGTGCCGAAGACCTGGGCGGACCTGATGGCGCTCAGCGACCGGATCGCCAAGTCCGGTGGTGCCAAACCCTGGTGCGGCGGCATCGCCTCGGGCACGGCCACCGGCTGGCCGGCCACCGACTGGCTGGAGGAGGTGGTGCTCGGCACGTACGGCGGTGACGTGTACGACCAGTGGGTCGGCCACCAGGTGAAGTTCTCCGACGAGAAGATCACCACCGCGATGAAGACCGTCGCCGGCTGGATGCAGAACCCGGCCTGGGTCAACGGCGGTTACGGCGACGTCAAGTCGATCGCCACCACCACCTTCCAGGACGCGGGCGCGCCGGTCCTCACCGGCAAGTGCGCCATGCTCCAGCAGGCGTCGTTCTACGAGGCGCAGTGGCCCAAGGACACCAAGGTCGGCCCGGACGGCGACGTGTTCGCCTTCCACCTGCCCGCGGTGAACCCGGCGATCCCCAACCCGGTCGAGGGCGGCGGCGAGTTCCTGGCCGCCTTCTCCGGCCGGCCCGAGGTGCAGGCGGTGCAGAACTACCTGTCCAGCTCGGACTGGGCGAGTAGCCGGGTGAAGACCGCGACGGGCTGGGTCTCGGCCAACCAGGGCGTGGACAAGAGCCTGTACACCGACCCGATCGACCGGCTGTCGGCGGACGCGCTGACCGACCCGGCGGCGACCTTCCGCTTCGACGGCTCCGACCTGATGCCGGCCGCCATCGGTGCCGGGCAGGAGTGGAAGTCGCTGACCGCCTGGTTCGCCGAGGGGCAGTCGATCCAGAAGACCGCCGCCGACATCGACGCCGCCTGGCCGCAGTAGCCGCACGCCCGCAGCGGGCGCCTGGCTGTAGCGGGCGCCTGGCTGTAGCGGGCGCCTGGCTGTAGTGGGTGCCTGGCTGTAGTGGGCAGACGCCCGCAGTAGGCGCCTGGCCGCAGTAGGCGCCGGGCCGGACTCGGGCCGGGCCAGGCCGGGCGCCGTTCAGGACCACCTGTCGAGGGCGGGGCGGGGCCGCCCCCCCCCCCCCCCCCCCCCCCCCCCCCCCAAAAGGAGGGGCCCCCCCTCAAGTGCCTAACCCGAACCCCCAAAACCGTGACCCCCCACCCCCACCGCAGCAGGGGCGGACCCGCGGGACACT
>NZ_JBHXML010000011.1:69485-141224 GCF_042720345.1 Kitasatospora sp. NPDC058478
GGCCCGGGGCCGCCCGCGCCGCCCCCGCGGCGCGCGGCCGATACGACTCCCCCGTCGGGCGTGCTCGGGCCCCACCCACCCGCACCGCCCGCCCCTTCCCACCAGAACAGGAGGGACGCACCGTCATGTCCGTACCCGGAACCCCTTCACCGGTCACCGCGCTCGCCACCGGCTCCTGGGGCGACGCGGCGGTCAAGTTCGGCAACAGCCTCGGCGCCGTCGCGGGCTTCCTCGGCATCCTGCTGCTGGTCTTCTTCGCCGCGGGCCGGGCCCGGGGCCGGCTCTCCCGCCCGCTGTCGGTGGTGGTGTTCCTCGGCCCGGCCGCGGTGCTGCTGCTGGTGGGCCTGGTCGTGCCGCTGATCCGCACGGTCTATCTGAGCCTGCAGAACGCCGACGGCAGCGGCTTCGTCGGCGGCGAGAACTTCGGCTGGGCGTTCACCACCGACTCGGTGCAGAAGGTGCTGGTCAACACGCTGCTCTGGCTGGTGGTCGCGCCGTTGGCGGCGACCGGCCTGGGCCTGGTGCTGGCGCTGCTGGTGGACCGGATGCGCGGCCAGGCGGTGTACAAGTCGCTGATCTTCATGCCGATGGCGATCTCGCTGGTCGGCGCCTCGATCATCTTCAAGTTCGTCTACGAGTCGCGTGGACCGGGCCAGTCGCAGATCGGCCTGCTGAGCCAACTCGCCATCGCGGTGGGCTGGGACGATCCGCCGAACTGGATGCTCTCGCAGCCGTTGAACACCTTCCTGCTGATGGCGGTGATGGTCTGGGTGCAGACGGGCTTCGCGCTGGTGGTGCTGTCGGCGGCGATCAAGGCGATCCCCGACGAGGTCACCGAGGCGGCCCGGCTGGACGGTGCGCAGGGGGTGCGGCTGTTCTGGTACGTCACGGTGCCGATGATCCGCACCACGGTGGTGGTGGTGCTGACCACCATCATGATCATCACGCTGAAGGCCTTCGACATCGTCCGCACCATGACCGGCGGCAACTTCGGCACCCAGGTGCTGGCCAACGAGATGTACTCGCAGTCCTTCGTGCAGTTCAACACCGGGCGGGGCAGCGCCCTCGCGGTGATCCTCTTCCTCGCGGTGCTGCCGTTGGTGGCCTACAACATCGTCCAGCTGCGGAAGGAGCGTGCGGTCCGATGAGCGCACCGCACGACAGGCCGGCCCGCGCGATGAGCGCGCCGCACGGCAGCCCGGTCCGGAAGGCCTTCAGCAGCCCGCTGGCCTCGGTCTTCGTGATCGCGGTGACCGTCCTGTGGACGATCCCGACGGTGGGCCTGCTGGTGACCTCGCTGCGCCCCAAGCAGGACGTGACGGCGAACGGCTGGTGGAACGCCTTCCTCCACCCGGACCTGGGCCTGGGCAACTACCACACGGTGCTGTTCGAGGGCGGCTCCGGCGTCTCCACCGGGCTGATGCCGTTCCTGGTGAACTCGCTGGCGATCAGCGTCCCGGCCACCCTGTTCCCGCTGGTGCTGGCGGCGATGGCGGCGTACGGGCTGGCCTGGGTGCGGTTCCGGGGGAGCGACACGGTGTTCTTCGTGGTGTTCGCGCTCCAGGTGGTGCCGATCCAGATGGCGCTGATCCCGCTGCTGCGCCTCTTCTCCGGCGGCGCGCACCTGGGCTCGCTGACGCTGATCCCGGCGGTGGACCTGAAGGGCAGCTACGCACCGGTGTGGCTGGCGCACACCATGTTCGCGCTGCCGCTGGCGGTGTTCCTGCTGCACAACTTCATCGCCCAGCTGCCGCGGGACCTGATGGAGGCGGCGGTGGTGGACGGGGCCTCGCACTTCAAGATCTTCCGTTCGATCGTGCTGCCGCTGTGCACCCCGGCGCTGGCCTCGTTCGCGATCTTCCAGTTCCTGTGGGTCTGGAACGACCTGCTGGTCGCGTTGACCTTCGCGGGCGGCACGCCGGAGGTGGCGCCGATGACGGTCCGGCTGGCGCAGCTGTCCGGGTCCTTCGGCGGGCGGTGGGAGCTGCTGACGGCCGGGGCGTTCCTGTCGATCGTCGTCCCGCTGATCGTCTTCTTCAGCTTGCAGCGGTACTTCGTCCGGGGCCTGCTGGCCGGGTCGGTGAAGGGGTAGCGGAGGGGTGGTGGAGGGGGTCCGGGAGAGGTGCGGGAGGGCTCCGGGAGCGGTGGCGGGAAGGCGGGCCGAGGTTTCTGAACTTGTTCAGAACTGAGTTTTGAACCTGTTCAGAATGGTCTACAGTCGGCTGCAGCCGCGGCGCCGAGCGCGCCCGACGGCGGACTGCCCCAAGGGCGGCTTCCGCATGCCCGCCGACCACCGAGGGGGACTCATGTCCGGCCCGTCCACGCCTGCCCTGGCCGACCTGCCACCCGAGCCCGGAGCCGCGACACATGGGCCCGCGACGCTCGGACCCGGACCTGGCCCTCATCGGGGATCCGGCATGCCCGTGCCGCCGCACCGCGGGTGGCTACTCCCGAGCGACCCCGAGCGCAGGGCGGCCGCCACGCCCCGGGCCCTCCTCCTGGCACTGCTCACCGGCCTGCTGACAGCCTGGCTGCTGTTCGACGGCGTGGGCGTCAACCTGCTGATCTGCGCCGGCGCCACCGCTGCCGCGTCCGGTCTCGCCGCCCGGTCGGCGGGCCGCCGGATCCGGCCCTGGACGGTGGTGTGGAGCCTGCTCGCCGTCGCCCTGCTCGCCGTTCCAGCGCTCTGGGAGGCGGGCTGGCCGGTGTCGCTGTCCATCGGGTGCGCGCTCGGCCTGGCCTCGCTCGCGCTGCACGGCGGCCGCCGCTGGGCGGGCGTCCTGCTCCCCCTGCCCGCCGTCCTCTGGCAGCTGCCGCCCGGCGTGCTCTGGCTGAGGGACGGGCTGCGCGGCCGGAGCCTGCCCTACCGGGGCCGCATCGTCCCGGTGCTCAAGGCACTCGCGGTCGCCGCCGTCCTGTTGACCGTCTTCGGTCTGCTGTTCGCCGGTGCGGACGCCGCCATGGCGGACCTGCTGGGCAGCCTCAGCCCCAGCCTCGACCTCCGCGGGCTCCCGCTGCGCGCGGTGCTGTTCGCACTGGGGGCGTTCACCGCCCTGGGCTTCGCCCACATCGCGGCCGGGCCCCGCCGCTGGGACCGTACGGTCGTCCGGCCGGGCCGGGCCCGCCGCCGGCTGGAGTGGGCGCTGCCGCTGGTCGCGCTCAACCTGATGTTCGGCGCCTTCGCGGTGATCCAGGCCCTGGTGGTGCTCGGCGGCGCCGACGCCGTCCTGCGCAACACCGGGATGAGCCGCTCCGAGTACGCCCGGCAGGGTTTCTGGCAGCTGAGCGTGATCACCGCGCTCACCCTGGTCGTGGTGGCGGTCGCCAAGCGATGGGCCCCGCGCAGCACGCCCGCCGACCGCCGGGTGGCGCGGATCCTGCTCGGGGCGCTCTGCGTGCTCGCCCTGGTCGTGGTCGCCTCGGCGCTCGGCCGGATGTGGTTCTACGTCGACGCCTCCGGCCTGACCAGGCTGCGGCTCTGGGTGCTGGTGGTCGAGGGCTGGCTCGGCGTCGTCCTGCTGCTGCTGATCACCGCCGGGCTGACCCGCTCGGCGGGCTGGCTGCCCCGCGTCGTCGTCCTCAGCGGCATGCTCACGGCGGCGGTGTACGGGCTGATGGGCCCGGACGCGATCATCGCCGAGCAGAACGTCGCCCGCTTCGAGCGGACCTCCCGGATCGACCTGCGAAACGTCCGCGACCTTTCGCCGGACGCCGCCCCCGCCCTGGATCGGCTCCCCGCCGTCCAGCGGACCTGCGCGCTGCAGCTGATCCGCGCCGGGCTGGAGAACCACCCCAGGCAGGCCTGGTACGCCACCAGTGCCTCCGCGGCCCGGGCCCGGGAGATCCTGGCGCAACGGCCGTTGGTGGACCAGTTGGAGGAGGGGCGCACCTCCTGCGAGCGGGCCGGGATGAGGTACCAGGACCTCTGGCCCTGACGCCCGGGCCTGACGTCCGGGCCTGCCTCGGAGTCGGGGGCGGAGTCGGGGCGGGAGCCGGGCGGTGCGCTGCCGGGAAACGCGGCCGGGCCGGCCGGGAGCGTGCTGCTCCCGGTCGGCCCGGTGTGGTGTGGTGCGGTGTGCCCTGGTCGGGCTCAGTGCATCGCGACGCCGGAGGCCCCGCTCGGCAGGTCGCTGGCCTTGGCCTTGATCACGAAGACCGAGACCACCAGCGCCAGCCCGGCGAGCACGGCACCCACGATGAAGCCGTGCGAAATCCCCTGGGTGAGGACGGAGTTGGCGGCGTCGGTGCCCTTCGGGAACTCGTGGTGCTGCTGGAGGTAGGCCAGCTGGTCCGGAGTGGCCGACTGGAGGAACTTCGGCTGCTGGAGCTTGCCCTCGGCGGTGGCGTAGTGCGCGAAGACCGTGGTCAGGATCGAGAGGCCGAGCGAACCGCCGATCTGCTGCATGGAGTTCAGCAGGCCGGATGCGGCGCCGGTCTCCTGGCCGGGGACGCCCGCGACCGCGAGCAGCATCACCGGGACGAAGATCAGGCCCATGCCGAAGCCGAAGATGACCGTGGGGCCGAGCACCCCGTCCAGGTAGCCGCTGTCCTTGCTCATCTGGGTCAGCCAGGTGAGGCCGACGGTGACCAGCAGGGCGCCGCCCGCCATGAACGGCTTCGGGCCGTACTTGGCCTGGAGGCTGGAGGCGAGCTGCGCGGCGATGATGATCGACACGCTGATCGGCAGGAAGGACACGCCGGCCTTCAGCGGGCTGTAACCGAGCGGGCCCTGCACGAAGAGCGTGATGTAGAAGAAGATGCCGAACATGGCCGCGGCCAGGCAGAGCATCATCACCAGGCCGCCGGTGCGGTTGCGGTTGGCGAGCAGGTGCAGCGGGGTGATCGGCTGGTCGGTGCGGTTCTCGATCACGACGAACGCGGCGAGCAGCAGCACGCCGCCCGCGAAGGAGCCGAGCGTGATGCTGTCCGACCAGCCGTCCGAGGCGGCGCGGATGAACCCGTAGACCAGGCCGACCAGGCCGAGTGTCGAGGTGAGTGCGCCCGGCAGGTCGAAGCGGCCCGCGTGGCGCTCGGACTCGGCGATGTAGCGCGGTGCGGCGAGCGCGATCAGCGCCGCGATCGGCACGTTGACGAAGAAGACCCAGCGCCAGTCCAGGTACTCGGTGAGCAGACCGCCGGCCAGCAGGCCGATCGCGGCACCGGAACCGGCCACCGCCGAGAAGACGCCGAACGCCTTGTTGCGTTCCGGCCCTTCCTTGAAGTTGGTGGCGATCAGGGCGAATGCCGTCGGTGAGCAGATCGCGCCGCCGATGCCCTGGAGCGCGCGGGCGGCCAGCAGCATCCCGCCGTCCTGGGCGAAGCCGCCCAGCAGGGAGGCGAAGCCGAACAGCAGGGTCCCGAAGATGAACACCCGGCGGCGGCCGAGGATGTCGCCCGCGCGCCCGCCGAGCAGCAGCAGCCCGCCGAAGGTCAGCGTGTAGGCGTTGATGACCCACGACAGGTTGGTGGTCGAGAAGTTCAGCGCGTCCCTGATCTGCGGCAACGCGATGTTCACGATGGTGGCGTCGAGCACCACCATCAACTGCGTGGCCGCGATGACGGTCAGGGTGATGCCCTTGCCCCGGCCCTGGCTGCTCTGTGGTGGTGAGTTCTTGCTGATCGTGTCGGAGATAGCCACGATTGTGCCCCCTGCTGGCTATGTGCCTGGCTGCGTGCTTCGTACGCTGCGGACCGACTGGTCCGGCGTGAGCCCACGGTCTGGCGCGGGCTAGGAAGGAACGGGATCGTTCACTAATGTGGACGATATCCTGGGCCTGATTGTGAACGCAAGCGTTCCCTAAGGATGGTGGCGATGGATCGGTTGGTGCGGCGCCTGACGGCGGACCGGGCGACCGGTCGGGCGGGCGCCCGACCGCTTGAGGCGGCGGACGCGCCCCCGTCACCCGCGGCGCCACCGGGAGCGGCGCCCGAGCCGGCGGCTCACTGCCCGATGCGGGTCGCCCGCGAGGCCCTCACACGGCCGGTGCGGCGCCGGGGGAAGGAGTTGGAGAACGCGATCTTCGAGGCCACGATCGACCAGCTCACCTCCGGCGGATACGCGCGGCTGACGATGGAAGGCGTCGCCGGCGCGGCGCGGACCGGGAAGGCCGCGCTCTACCGGCGCTGGGCGTCCAAGGACGAACTGGTCATCGACGCGCTGGACGCCACTCTCCCACGCCCCTACGACACCCCCGACCTCGGGTCCGCCGATCTCGAATTGCGGCAGCTCATCGAGGTGTTCATGGGCGCGATGAACTCCCCGACGGGCGCCGCGATCCAGACGCTGATGGGCGAGATCGACCATGAACGGGCCGAGGTGTTCAAGGACTTCATCGGCCAGCGGGTGATCGAGCCGACCAAGGAGACCATCCTGGCGATCCTGCGCCGCGGCGCCGACCGCGGCGACGTCCGGCCCGGCGCGGCCACCGCACTGGTCGCGGACGTCGTCCCGGCGATGCTGCTCTACCAGGTGAAGATCTGCGGCCGGGAGAACATGGGGCCGGACTTCGGGGCCCGGCTGATGGACGAGGTGCTGTACCCGCTGATCCGCGCCTGAGGACGGCTGCGGCCGCGGCTCCGCGGGTGGGGCTGCCGGCCGGTTGGCGCCGACGGTTGGCGCCGAGCGGTTCGGGCGGGCTGCCGGGGTGAGCGGTTCGGGCGGGCGGCCTGGTGGGCGGGCCGGTGGGCGGGCCGCCGGCGGTCGGCCCGGGCGGCTGGGCGGAGGGGCTTAGGCTGGATGCTGCCCAGCTGAACGGGCTGCTCCTTCGCCGAACGGAACTCGCGATGCCCATCGTCCCGCCGACGCACTCCGTCGAGCGCTCGCTCCGCCGGGCCGGCGCCAAGATCGTCGTCGGCCTGGACGAGGTCGGGCGCGGCGCCTGGGCCGGCCCGGTCACCGTGGGCGCGGCCGTCACCGGTCTGCGCAAGGCCCCGGAGGGGCTGACCGACTCCAAGCTGCTCACCGAACTGCGCCGCCGCGCGCTCGCCCCGGTCCTCGCCGACTGGGTCACCGCCTACGCGCTCGGCCATGCCTCGCCGCAGGAGTGCGACGAACTCGGCATGACGGCGGCGCTGCGGCTGGCCGCCGTCCGCGCGCTGGAGGCGCTGCCGGTCGAGCCCGACGCGGTGATCCTGGACGGCAAGCACGACTACCTGGGCGGCCCCTGGCAGGTGCGCACGGTGATCAAGGGCGACCAGTCCTGCATCTGCGTCTCCGCCGCCTCGGTGCTCGCCAAGGTCCACCGCGACGGGCTGATGGCCGAACTCGGCGAGGAATGCCCGGAATACGGCTTCGCGGACAACGCCGGCTACCCGTCCCCGGTGCACCGTGCCGCGCTGGAGGAGTTCGGCCCCACCGGGCATCACCGGCTCTCCTGGGCATACCTGGACGGGCTGCCGAAGTGGCGGCACCTGAAGCGCGTCCGTGACGTCGCGGGTGCGGTCGAAGGCTCCGCCGACGAACAGTTGACGCTCGGTTTCTGATGGTCCGTCTGGAATTGCCTGGGTGGGGCGGTGGGTGTGCGGTGCCCAATGGGTGGGGTGCGCGTGCGTGTTCGAGCGGCATTTGATAGATATCCGGGTATGCCTGTCTTCCCCGAGGAGTCGGAGATTCACGAGAGCCTCCCGGGCCCCGGCGTTCCCTTCCCCCGCGAGTCGGACGCACAAGCCCTCCGCGCGCCTGCCAACGGCGGCGCTTCTTCCACCGCACCCACCACCGTCGCCGCCGTTCCGGTGCCCGGCCCCCGTCCGGCACCGCCGCGCCCGACACCCCCGCGCGCCGACCGCTCCGGTCCGCCGCGACTGATCCCCAAGCCCCCGCCGGCGCAGCGCCGTTCGGGCGGCGCCGAACCGCAGGTCGAGATCCAGCGCGTCGCCGCCACCCCGGCGCAGGCGCTGGAACACGCGGACGACGCGGTCGACCGACTGCTGGACGCCGGCCGCAACCCGGGCGACATCCTGGTGCTGACGGTCGGCGAGGCGCACCCCTGGCAACAGCACGAACTCTCCTTCGGCGAGGAGCGCTACTGGGCGCAGCTCGCCGAGGGCGGGGACGTGTTCTACGCGGACGTCGCGCTGACCCGCCCGGTGCGCCGGGAGGTGGTCGTCCTGGTGGTCAACGGTGGGACGGCCGCCCGGGCCGCCGAGGCCCACGCCAAGGCGCTCGGCCACACGGCCGCGCTGCTCGTGGTCTGCGGTGACGCCGGCCCGGTCGCCACCGGGGCGGCCGGAACCGCGCCCGGCCGTTCGATCAGGGCCTGACCACGACCGAGCCACCCCGGGCCCGGCGCCGCACGGTGCCGGGCCCGGGGGCCGTCGTACCCCGGTGCGGCGAGGGCGTACGGTCCGGGGCGCGGGCTGATCCGTGGCCGGGCCCGGGCCCGCCCGTGCCTGGTCTTGGTGTCGGCTGTCGGGCCTTCGGGTCGGCCCCGGCTGCGGCGTCGTCCGCGACCGTGACGTCGTCTGTGGTCGCGACCCGTCGGTGTCGGCGGGGTCAGCGGGTGCCGGTGCGCCGGGCGGGCTGGACGGCGGCGCCCCGAGCCGGGGGCCACGGGTGCTCGGACTGCCGGGCGTGCTGGGCCCGTTCGGCCGCCTGGTGCCGGGCGCGCTGGCCGCGCGGGGCGTCCAGCGCCGAGCGCGGCGGCAGTTCCGTGACGGTGTGCACCACCCCGTCCGCCCACGAGCCCGCGTGCGGATCGCGTCCGCTCCGGCCGTCCCCGAGGACGTGCCAGCCCGCCGGGGTGAGCCCGATGTACGAGCCGCAGCGCAGCCCGTGCAGGACGGCCGCGTCCCGCAGCGCCCACATCCAGGCGCCGTCCTGCTCGGTCCAGCCGGGTGCGCCCTCGCGGCAGCGCAACAGCACGGCCGTGCGGGTCGGTTCGGCCAGCCGCAGGTCGTGCGGGGTGACCTGGCGCAGGTGCGTGAGCAGGGCGTTGCGGTGCTGCCAGCCGTCGGTGTCGTGTGGCCAGGGCGTGAACGAGGCCGAGGCGGACACGTGGTGCAGCGCGTTGAGGACGGCGATCACGACCGTGCCCGGCTGGGGCAGGTGGCGCTGGTGCAGCTCCACGACGAACTCGCGCGGGTCGCGCAGCAACGGGATCCCCGAGGCGGTCCAGGTCTCCAGGTCCAGCAGCCGTCTGGGCGCCGAACTCCGGGCGAGGGGATGCTGACCTCGGCCGATACCGTTGATCACGATCCTCCTTCCTGACCCACTGGCACGCGGGTACGTGGGTACGCCGAAGGCCGGGTCCAGCGGACAGGGTTTCGGGTACGCGCCAATTCTCGCGGTATCCGGGGTGGAGCGGCAACGATGAAACGATGAACGCCACCCGAAAGCCCACGTTCCGCCGGATATGTTCCACCGCGCTCCGAGCGTCGTTCGGGCGGCGTTGGACCTTGATCCAGACCGTGTGCGGGGTCCGGTGAACCGCCATCGGCACGGTGACCACTCCTTTCCCCGCTCCGGCGTCCCGCGTGTTCGCGAGGGGGCTGCTTTCTCCCTTCGTTAGGCCATTCGAGTGATGGGTGGAATGGCGGCCCACTGCCGCCCGGTCACCCCTGCACGGCCAGCACCAGGGGCAACACCGCGCTCGCCCCGGCACGGCGCAGCAGCCTGGCGGCCACGGTGACCGTCCAGCCCGAGTCGACGAGGTCGTCCACCAGCAGCACCGGCCCGCCGGCCTCGGCCACCGCCTGCGCCACCTCCGGCGGCAGCGTCAGCGCGCCGGCCAGCGAGTGCAGTCGCTGGGCGCTGTTGCTGCGCGCGCCGTGCGGGGGCCGGCCGTCGACGTACTCGATCCGGCCGAGCAGCGGCAGCCGGCCGATCTCGGCGATCCGCGCACCGAGGCTGCCCACCAGCTGGGGGTGGGTCGAGGAGGCCATGGCCACCACGCCGACCGGCCGCTCCAGCCGGGTGCCGTCCGCCGTCGCGGGCCCGGCCCAGCCGCCGGGGCCGCGGGCCCAGTCGGCGAGCACCGCGACCAGGGCGTCCACGGCCTCGCCGGGGACCGGTACGTCCGGGGCCTGGTCGGCCAGCAGGGCGCGCAGCCGGTTGCCCCAGCCGATGTCGGACAGCCGGCCGAGCGCCCGCCCGTTCTCGGCCTGCTCGCCCGCCGGGATCCGGCCCTTGAGGGGCACGCCGAGGGAGTCCATCCCGGTGGGCCAGAGCCGGCGCGGCTCGAAGCTGATGCCCGGGCGGCCGAGGGCGGCCCGGGCCGCGTCCAGCGCCTCGGCGGAGACCTCGGCGGTGTGCAGCGGCCCCGCGCAGTTGTCGCACCGGCCGCACGGACGGGCCTGCTCGTCGTCCAGCTGGCGCCGCAGGAACTCCATCCGGCAGCCGGTGGTCGCCGCGTACTCGCGCATCGCCCGCTGTTCGGCCTCGCGGGAGGCCGCGACCTTGGCGTACCGGGCGGTGTCGTACGCCCAGCTCTGCCCGGTGGCCGTCCAGCCGCCCTTGACCCGGCGGACGGCGCCGTCCACGTCGAGCACCTTGAGCATGGTCTCCAGCCGGGTGCGGCGCAGGTCCACCCGGGGCTCCAGCGCGGCGGTGGACAGCGGGCGGCCGGCCTCGGCCAGCGCGTCGATGGTGCGGCGCACCTGCTCCTCCGGCGGGAAGGCCAGCGAGGCGAAGTAGCGCCAGATCGCCTCGTCCTCGCGCCCGGGCAGCAGCAGCACCTCGGCCCGGTCGACGCCGCGCCCGGCCCGGCCGACCTGCTGGTAGTAGGCGATCGGCGAGCTGGGCGAGCCGAGGTGCACCACGAAGCCCAGGTCGGGCTTGTCGAAGCCCATGCCCAGTGCGGAGGTGGCGACCAGCGCCTTGACCCGGTTGGCCAGCAGGTCGGCCTCGGCGGTGCGGCGCTCGGCGTCCTCGGTGCGGCCGGAGTAGGAGGCGACCGGGAAGCCCCGCTCGCGCAGGAAGGCCGTCACCTCCTCGGTGGCAGCCACCGTCAGGGTGTAGACGATGCCCGAGCCCGGCAGCCGGTCGAGGTGGTCGGCGAGCCAGGCCAGCCGGTGCGCCGGGTCGGGCAGGGCCAGCACGCCCAGGGTGAGGCTCTCCCGGTCGAGCGGCCCGCGCAGCACCAGGGCGTGCTCGTCGGTGCTGCCGGTGCCGAGCTGTTCGGCGACGTCCGCGGTGACCCGGGCGTTGGCGGTGGCGGTGGTGGCCAGCACCGGGACGCCGGGCGGGAGCTCGGCGAGCATCGTGCGCAGCCGGCGGTAGTCGGGGCGGAAGTCGTGGCCCCAGTCCGAGATGCAGTGGGCCTCGTCGACCACGAGCAGGCCGGTGGAGGCGGCGAGCTTGGGCAGCACCTGGTCGCGGAAGTCGGGGTTGTTCAGCCGCTCGGGGCTGACCAGCAGGACGTCGACCTTCCCGGCGGAGACCTCGGCCTGGATCTCGTCCCACTCGTCGGTGTTGGCCGAGTTGATGGTCCGGGCGTGGATGCCGGCCCGGGCCGCCGACTCGACCTGGTTGCGCATCAGGGCGAGCAGCGGGGAGACGATCACCGTCGGCCCGGCGCCCCGGGCCCGGAGCAGGGCGGTGGAGATGAAGTAGACCGCGGACTTCCCCCAGCCGGTGCGCTGCACGACCAGGGCGCGGCGGTGGTCGACCACGAGGGCCTCGATGGCCGTCCACTGGTCCTCGCGCAGGACGGCGCCGGGCCCGGCGAGCTCGCGCAGGACGGCCTCGGCCCGCGCCCGGACCTCGGCGCGGTCGGCGGTGGCGGTGGTGTGGTTCTCGGGCTGCTGCATGGCGTCCATGTAACCCCGAGCCGCTGACATGAGGCGAATGCCGTGGCTGCGGAGAGGTGGAGGCCGGATGTATTTCATCAGCTCCTCAGCTGAACGGCCGCCGACTAATCCCCCGGGGGAGTGGGCGCGGTGTGCTCCGAATGAGGGAAGCGGAAAACGAGGGCGGAGTTATCCACAGGAAAAGAGAAAAATCCGGTGCGTCTCTCGGATTGCGTCACGCTTCCGGTCATGAACGCCGCGGACAACCGGAGCGTCATGAACAACGGGAGCGTCATGAACAACGAGCGCGTCACCCTGTCCCTCGGACCGTCCTCCGGCCACCGGCCGGTCACCATGCGCGGTCCGGCCGACATGGCCGAGCTGCTGCCCTACCTCCTGGGGTTCTACCCCGACGACAGCATCGTCGCGGTCGGCCTCCAGGGCCCCGACCTGCACCAGGGCGGAGTGATTCGGGCGGACATCCCGGAGTCGCCCGAGCAGTGGCCGGCCGCGGCGGAGGAGACGGCCGCCCTGCTGGTCGCCCTCTCCGAGCGGCACGGCGAGCGGCCCGTCCAAGTGCTCCTCTACCTCTGCCAGGATCCGACCACGGCGCACGCCCCTCCGGCGGTGGACGGCCTGCGGCCGCTGGCGGACGACCTCCGGGCGGCCTTCGGGCGCAGGGGCGTGGCCGTCAAGGAGTCGCTCTGCGTCTCGGACGGCCGCTGGTGGTCCTTCCTCTGCCGCCGCGCCGGGTGCTGCGATCCGGCGGGCAACCCGATCCGCCGTGCCCCCGGCCCGGGCCCGGCGGCCGCCGCTGCGGCCTTCGCCGGCCTCGCGCCGCGTGGCAGCCGGAAGGCGATCATCGGCGGGCTGGCCCCGATCGGCTCGCTGGGGGCGGACGCCCAGCGTGCGGCGCTCGCCCGGGCCGAGGCGGCCCAGACCGCCAACGGTGCTGACGGCGCTGGGGGCTCCGGGGGCACGGCCGTCCAGGAGCAGGGCGCCAGCCTGCTCGACCAGGCCTTCGCCGAGTTCGCGGCCGGGGCCCGGGAGCTCGACGAGGAGCGGGCGGCCCGGCTACTGGTCGCCCTGCGGGACCGCCTCACCCGGGATCGCGGCGTCGAGTACACCCGGCCCGCCGAGCTCGCGCCCGCCGAGCGGCTCTGGCGCTTCCTCGCCCGGCGCGCCGTGCCGCCCTACGAGGGCTGCGCGGTGGCCCCGCTCACCCTGCTGGCCTGGGCCTCCTGGGTGGCGGGGGACACCGCGACGGCCCGCGTCGTGCTGGGCCACGTCCTCCGGCTCGACCCGTCCTACCTGCTGGCCGAGCTGCTGTACGAGTCGTTGAACGACGGTATGACGCCCGACGCGCTGCTCGCGGCGGTCGAGGCGCAGCGTCGGCGGCGCGAGGCGGGTGGGCCCGTGCCGGCGCCCGCCGGCGAACAGGGGCCGGTACCCACCGAGGGCCCGGGTGGTGACCAGGCGGGCCGCGGTGGGCCGTCGGGGCTGCCCGGGCCGGCGGGGGCCTCACGCCGCCGCCGGACGGCCCGCCGGAAGGCTGCGAAGGCGGCTCAGGCCACAGCGGCGGCGGCCGAGCGCGGCCCGGTCGGCCCGGGCGGCCCGGGCGAGCCGACGCCGCGTCCGGACGGTCCGGGCCCGCTCGCCCTGCTGCCGGCGCCCGGGTGCGCTCCGGTGCCCCGGCAGCGGTCCGCCCGGGGTCTGCGGCTCGGTCGGGCGGCGGTGTCCCGGGCCGCCGCCGCACCGTCGGCCGCCGGGCGCCACCGGTGCCGTGGCGTCCGTCGGGCGGCGAGGGGAGCCCACCATGCGCGCTGACCTCGCCGGGCGTCCGCCAGGGGCCGCCCGGAGCCTCGCCGCCCGGCCCGGGCGGGCTTCGCTAGGCCTCGCCGTGCGCCAGCTTGATCAGGCGGTCGAGCACTTTGCCGCCGCTCGCCCGAAGGCCGTCGTGCTCCCACTCGTTGGTGATCCAGGGCCGCAGACCGCGCACCGCGCGGGCGGTCGCCAGCGAGTCGGCGGTGTCCACGTACATGTCGTCGTGGTAGACCGCCGCCACGACGGGGACGGTGTTGGCGGCCAGCCGCGCCGGGTCGTACAGGTCGGGCCAGTCGGTGCGGGCGGCCAGCAGGTCCGCGGTCTCCTTCAGCGGGCGCAGCGCCGGGTCGGTGTCGAACATCCAGGGGTAGATCATCTCCCCGGTGAACAGCACCGGTGCGCCGGAGTCCAGCGAGGCCCGGGCGTCGAACTGCGGAAACTCCTTGCGGACCCGCTCGGCCGACCAGGCGGTGCCGCCCTGGTCCACCGAGCGCTGGCCGTAGATCGACTCGTGCAGCACGGCGTACAGCGGTCCCTCCGCGAAGGAGAGCTTGGCCTGGGCACCGGCCAGGAAGGTGTCGGACAGCTCGGGGCCGGCCGCGCCGTCCACCCAGGCCTCCTCCAGCAGGTAGTGCAGGGTGCCGGAGCCGCTGCCGCCGCCGAGCATCAGCCCGAGGGCCTGGAACGCCTCGACGGTCAGCAGTCCGCCGTCGGGCAGCGTCGCGGGGGCGGCGGCGAGGTGCGCGGCGATCCGCCGTACCGCCTCGACGTCCTGCGGGAACCTGGCGTAGTGGTCCTCGTTCTTGTGGACCACCCGCGGGTAGGCGGCGCGGTAGACGTCGTCCGCCGAACTGCCGAGGCCGGACAGGCCGCCGGTGATGAAGGCCTCGGCCAGGCCCTCGGGGGCGAAGGAGAGGTAGGTGAGGGTGCAGAAGCCGCCGAAGCTCTGGCCGAGCACGCTCCAGCGCCGGTCCGCGCCGAGCAGCTGGTGGCGGATCAGCTCGGCGTCCCGCACGATCGAGTCCGCGCGGAAGTGCGCCAGGTAGTCCGCCTGCTCTTGGGCGCCGCCGTGCCGGGCGAGGGTCTGCCGGGTCGCGGGCGTGGAGCGACCGGTGCCGCGCTGGTCGAGCAGGAGTACCCGGTAGTCGTCGAGGGCGCGTTCCAGCCAGGCGTCGCGGCCGAGCGGGCGGGCGGCCTTGCCGCCGGGGCCGCCCTGGAGGAAGACCAGCCAGGGCAGGTCGGCCTGCTCGCGGCCGGTGGCCACCACCTCGCGGGCGTACACCTCGATCTGCTCGCCCTGCGGGTCGGCGTGGTCGAGGGGGGCCTGGAAGACGTGGTCGGTCGTAACAATCCCGGGCAGCCGGCTGACGGTGGACATGCAACTCCTCGGTCTCTGCTGGTCACAGCGGTCAGGTCGCGGCTCACGGGGTCACCGGGTGCGGGCGCCGCGACCCCCGCACCGTATCCTGACCGCGGTCGGGCACCGGTTCGACGGCCACCGCCCACTCGGCCAGGCATACGATGCCGGGCCGGGGCGGGTTGCACGGCAGGCCGCAGGCCCGGACGCAGCCGCCGCCACCCGGCGGCGAGACCGCGCCGCCCTGGTGGCAGCCCGGTGACGGCCCGACCGTGACGGCTCGACGGCTGCGGCACGACCGCCCGGCGGGCCGGGCTCGACGGGCCGCACCCGTCGCCGGGCGTGACCTGGAGGCGGTGCGCGGCGTTCACCCCGGGGGGCCGGCGACCGGCCGACGCCCGTCGGGCGGCAGGTTCCGGGCGGACCGCCGGCCGAGCGGGGTGGCCACGGCGCCGGGGCACCGGAGCGTGCGGGGCCCGCTCGGGTCACCAGGCCCGGCTGTTGCCGCGGCCCACGGGCCGGGCGCCACCGGCGGGCCGGGCCACCGGACCTGACGACGCGCCGGGCGCCGCGTCGGGCCCGACGCGAAGGCGCGGCGCGCCGGTACCCGCCTGGTGCCGCGCACCGCATGGCACGGCCCGGCACCGGGTACGGCCAGACACGGCACACCCGCCGACGGGGCACCCCGCCGGCCCGGCACCATCAGCACGCGATCGAGCGTGCTCGCGGCCCACCGGCCTGACCAGGCCACCGGACCGCCGAGGGGAGGAGAGTCCGGTGACCGCCATGAGGCCACCACAGGCCATGCCGGCCGAGAGCGTGGTCGGCGCGCCGAGACCGGTCGGCCGCCCCGACCAGGTCCAGACGGCCGGACCGGCGGGGGCGTCCGTCGGCCCGAGTCGGCTCGCGGCCCCGCCAAGGCCGCAGCCCCCCGCCGTCCACCACGCGGTGCTCTGTGTCAACGCCCCCGCGATGGCCGCCTCCGGACCGGACGGTCAGCTGCGCGGCCACGGCCTGCACGGCTTCTACCGCAACGGCGTCCGGGTGCTCGCCCGGATGGAGCTGCGTCTGGGCGGCATGGAGCCGCTGCCGCTCCAGGGCGCCCTGACCAGCACCGCGCAGGCCCGCTTCCTCGGCGCCGTCCGGCTCCCCGGCGACCTCGACCCGGACCCGGCGCTCACCGTCGAGCGGCTGCGCCACGCGGACGGAGTGGAGACCGTCATCGTGCGCAACACCGGCGGCCGGCCCGCCCGGCTGCCGATGGAGATCGCCCTCGGCACCGACCTCGGCCCGGTCGCCGAGATCGCCGCCGGGCACCGCCCGGCCGACCTGCCGGGCCAGGTGCAGTCCGCCGGGCTGCGCTGGGCCGGCCCGGCGCACAGCGCGGTGGTCAGCGCCAAGCCCTCCCCGCACGCGGTGCTGGCCGGGGCCGGGGTGCTCCGGTGGGACTTGGAGGTGCAACCCGGCGCCCGCTGGTCGGTCGAGCTGCGCGCCGAACTGGAGAGCACCGCCCCCGGCCCGCGGCCGCCCGGCGGGCGGGGCACGGGCGTGCCGCTGCCCTGGGCCGAACCGGAGGTCCGCAGCGACGACGCCCGGGCCGCCCTGCTGGTCACCCGCTCCCTGGACGCCCTCGGCGGGCTGCTGTTCGCCGACCCGGACCGCCCGACCGACCTCTACCCGGCCTCCGGAGCGCCCTGGCGCTTCGGCCTCGCCCCGGCCGACGCGCTCTGGGCCGCCCGGCTCACCCTGCCGCTCGGCACCCGGCTCGCCGTCGGCACCCTCCGGGCGCTGGCCCGCCGTCAGCAGCCCGCCGCCGCCCCGGGCCGCACCGAAGGCCTGCTGCCCGGTGCCCTCCGGCACGGCGGCCCCGAGCTGCCGCCCACCTGCACTGCCACCGAGGCCACCCTGCTGTTCGTCACCGTGCTGGCCGAGGCCTGGCGCTGGGGCCTGCCCCGCGCGGAGACCGCCGACCTGCTCCCGGCCGCCGAGCGGGCCCTGGCCGCCCTTCGCGAGGGCCTGGTCGACGGCTTCGTCACCGACCTCAGCCGTCCGGCGGAGGACCGCACCGCCCACCCGGTGGCCGCCCGGGCCGAGGTCCAGGCGCAGGCCCACCGCGCCGCCCTGCACGGCGCCGAACTGCTGGAGGCCTTCGGCCGCCCCGGCGCCGAGGAGTGGCGCGGCTGGGCCGCCGAACTGCGCGGGCGCTTCCGCGAGCGGTTCTGGATCGACGACCTCTCCGGCGGCCGCCCCGCCGCCGCGCTGGCCCCGGGCGGCCAGCCACTGCCGGCCGTCGCCTCCTGCCTGGTGCACCTGCTGGACACCGGGCTCGCCGCCGACGGCGGCCGGCACGAGAGCCTGCTGGACCGGGAACAGACCCGGCTGCTGGCCCAGCGCCTGGCCGCGCCGGAGCTGGACAGCGGCTGGGGCCTGCGCACGCTCAGCGCCAAGTCCCCCCGCTTCAACCCGCTGGGCCACCGCGGCGGCGCGGTGCGGGTCCACGAGACCGCGCTGGCGATCGCCGGGCTGGCCGAAGCCGGCCACGAGAACGAGGCCGGCGCCCTGCTGGAGGGCCTGCTCGCCGCGGCCGCCCACTACGAGGGGCGGCTGCCCGAGATGTACGCGGGGGAGCAGCGCACCCCTGGCTGCCCGCCGGTGCCGCACCCGGCCGCCTGCCGCCCGGCGGCGGTCTCGGCGGCCGGCGCCGCGCACGCGGTGTTCGCGCTCGCGGGGGTCCGCCCCGACGTGCCGGGTGGCCGGGTGCTGGTCCGCCCGGCCAGCACCGCTCCGCTCGGCGAGCTGGAGCTGACCGGCCTGCGGGTCGCGGGCGAGCCCTTCTCGGTCCGGGTGAGCCGGATCGGCGTGGCGATGGTCGAGGAGGCCTCTGCGGAGCTGCAACTGGTCGCCCGCTGACACCCCTGCCCGGGCCCGCCCGGTTCCGGCGACACCTCAGGCGGGCCGGGCGCGGTCCGTGTACGGGCCTGTGCTTATCGTCAGAGAGACGACTATGATCGTCGCCATGTCGCGCTACGATCCGTCGGCCTTCCCCCCGTTCGCTGTCACGGTTGACCTGGTGGTGCTGACGGTGCGCGACCACGCGCTCTGCGCCCTGCTGGTCAGACGCGGCGAGCCGCCGTTCCAGGGGTACTGGGCACTGCCCGGCGGCTTCGTCCGCCCGGACGAGGGCCTGGCCGAGGCCGCCTCCCGGGAGCTGGCGGAGGAGACCGGCCTGCGCGCGCACTCAGCCCCCGGCCACGAGGCGGTCGGCTCCGGCGCGGCCGGTGCCCACCTGGAGCAGCTCGCCACCTACGGCCACCCGCAGCGCGATCCCCGGATGCGGGTGGTCAGCGTCGCCTACCTGGTCCTCGCCCCCGACCTGCCGACCCCCCGGGCCGGCGGCGACGCCAGCAGCGCCCGCTGGGCCCCGGTCGGCGAACTGCTCGGCCAGAGCCCGGTCGACGGAGTCCCGCTCGCCTTCGACCACGGGCTGATCCTCGCCGACGGCGTGGAACGCGCCCGTTCCAAGATCGAGTACTCCTCCCTCGCCACCGCCTTCTGCCCCACCGAGTTCACCGTCGGCGAGCTCCGCCGGGTCTACGAGGCGGTCTGGGGCGTGGTCCTGGACCCGCGGAACTTCCACCGCAAGGTCACCGGCACCCCCGGCTTCCTGCTGCCCTCCGGCGGCACGACGACCCGTCAGGGGGGCCGTCCTGCCCAGCTGTTCACCGCGGGCGGCGCGACCGTCCTCAACCCGCCCATGCTGCGCCCGGAGTCCTGACCCGGCCCCGGCCCGCCGCCCCGGCCCGCCGCCGACTCCCCCTGGCCCGGGAATCGCAGGATCGGATTGTCCCCTGATCGGGTGAGGTGGGTGGCCGACGGGCCCGCGCCGCTCCCGTAATGCCCGGAATCTCCGCCACCGGCCCCTAATGTGCTGGCGCGGGGCCGTGCCGGCACGCGCCAACACACCAGGGGGCGCCCCGCGTCGGGCAGGTCGGCCGAGGGCATGGGAGCAGGCAGCGATGATCCAGATCACCGGACTGACCAAGGTCTACCGCAAGGGCGCGCCGCCCGCGGTGCTCGATCTGACCTTCGATGCCCGGCCCGGCATGGTGACCGTGCTGCTCGGCGCCGAGGGCGCGGGCAAGTCCACCGCGATGCGGCTGATGCTCGAACTCGAACGCGGCCAGGGCGTCACGCTCTTCGACGGCCGCACCTACCGCCGGCTGCGCCGCCCCGAGCGGGAGGTCGGCGTGCTGCTGCCCGGCCCCGGGCCGGGCGCGGCCGCCGTGGCGGGCCACCCGGGCCACCCGGGCCGCAAGGCGCACGGCCACCTGCGGATGCTGGCCGCGGCGGTCGGCGCCCCCGCACGGCGGGCCGACGAACTGCTGGAGCAGACCCGGCTGGCCGCCGTCGCCGGGCAGCGGCTGCGCAGCTTCTCGCCCGGCATGCACCGCCGGCTGGCCTTGGCCGCGGCCTTGCTCGGCGACCCCGGCACGCTACTGCTGGACGCGCCGACCGAGGGCCTGTCCCCGCGCAACGTCGAGTGGTTCCACTCCTTCCTGCGCTCGTTCGGCGTCGCCGGCGGGACGGTCCTGGTGACCACCCGCACCCCGCAGGAGGCCGCGCAGCTCGCCGACCGGGTCATCACGCTGGACCGCGGTCGGCTGGTGGCAGACCAGCCGGTGGCGGAGTTCCGCCGGACCAGGCTCAGCCCCGAAGTGGCCGTCCGCGGGCCGCAGATGGCGCGGCTGGCCGACCTGCTGGTCAGTCAGGGCGCCGAGGTGCGGCGGGACGGCGGCGCGGGCCTCGCGGTGGCGGGCATCGACCGTACCGAGATCGGTGAACTCGCCTATCGCCACGGCATCCTGCTGCACGAGCTGGCCGACCGGGTGGTCGAGCAGCCGGCGCCCCGGGCCGCCCTGCCGGTCGCGTCGGGCCGCTCCGGCCACCTCCGTGTCCAGTCCGGCCCCACCGCTGCCGAGCCGGGCCCCGAGTCCGGCCCCGAGCCCGCTCAGGAACCGGCCTCCGACGCCCCGGCCGTCACCGTCCCGCGCCACCGGGGCGCCCGTCGCCTGGAGGCCCGGCCGGCGGCCGCCCACCACCGGGACGAGGCGGCGCTGCCCACCCGCGCCCTGCCGGCCGCCTCGGCCGCGACCGCCCTGTCCGCGACCGCCCTCTCCACCCTCGGTGCCACCCCCCACCAGGCCGAGCCCGCCGAGCCCACTCCGACCGTCGCCGTGGAGCGGCTGTTCCGTGGTGGCCCCGGTGTCCCGGCCAGATCCGCGTCGGCCCTCGCCCCGACCTCCGTCCCCGTCCCCGCCCCCGCTGCCGGCGCCGGGGAGCCCGGGCCCGACCCGGCCAGGGGCCGCCGCGAGAGCGCCGCCGACCTGCTGACCGACGACACCGTCCGGCTCGGCCGCCCGGCCCAGGTCGCGCCCCCGGTCCCCGGCGGTCCCGTCAGCCCCGCCACCCCCGACGACCACCGGAGCGAGTGAACCGTGCGTGTTCTGGCCTACGAGCTGCGCCGCCTGCGCGGCCTGCGTTCCACCTGGCTGCTGCTCGCCGCCGTGCTGCTGTGCGACGCCGTCACGGCCGCCGTCCTGGCGAGCCAGGCCCCGGCCGGCCCGCTGGCCGCCCCGGCCGGGGTGCGGCTGCTGACCGCCGCCGTGCCGCTGATCCCGCTGCCGTTCGCCGCGTTCGGGGCCGGCGTGCTGGGCGCGCTCTCGTACGGGCACGAGGTGCGACACCCGGGGCTGCCGGCCTCCCGGGTGTCGTACCCGCGGCGGGTGCAGCTGCTGCTGGCCAAGCTGCTGGTGGTCGGTCCCGTCGCGGGGCTGTTGGCGCTGGCGACCCTGCTGCTCGACGCGGTGGCGGTGCAGCTGGCACTGCCGGGCGGGGTGACGGTGGCCGCCTGGGCGGAGCCCTCGGCCTTGTCGGACCAGGTGTCGCAGGCGCTGGCCGCCACCGGGCTGTCCGGCCTGGCAGACGTGCCGGGCCTGGCCGACCTGCCGGGCGTGTTCGCCCCGGTGGGGCTGGCGGCCGGCCACGGGGTGCCGGCGGCTCTGCTGGCCTTCGTCCTGCTGACCGTCGTGGCGGGCTGGACCGGGGTGCTGACGGCGTCGCTGACCCGCAGCGCCTCGGTCGGGGTGCTGCTGTTGTGCGCGCTGCCGCCGCTGCTGGAGTCCGGTGTGGCGCTGCTGCTGCGGGAGACCGGCAGGCCGTGGCCGACCCGTGCGGCCGAACTGCTGCCGTTCCAGTCCGGCGTCGAATGGGCCTACGGCTGGGTTTACCGCGGGGGGCACGAGGCGGCGGCCGGGAGTGCGGCGCTGACGGATCCGGCCCTGCTCGTGGCGGTGGCGGCGCCCGCGGCCGTCCTGCTGCTCGCGGCGTTCCTGGTGCAGGTCCGGCGGCGCGAGCTCTGACGCCGGGCGTCGAGGGGGTGGTCGCGCCGAAGAATCAAGATCGACCAGCAGTGACCGTAATGCGCGGTTCTTCCTGATAAGAAGTCAATTATCCAGTCGCGGTCGATCACCCTTTCGTGTGCTTTTCACGAGAATTCTCAAGCTGCGCCTGCCGATCGCCGACAAAGGAGCTGTGAGTACCCTTGCGCACCCCACCATGACCCCCGCCCGTTCCGCCGACGGACCCATCCACGGCCCCGGCGATCTGGACCGCTTCTCGTACGCCGACCGGCCGACTCCGCCGGCGCCCCGCTGGGAGGGCGCCGAGTCCGATCTCGCCCGGGTCGGCCGCAAGACCACCAGCAGCCGCGGTCGCGGTCTGCACGGCCAGCTGGTCCAGCAGCTCGGCCAGATGATCGTCTCCGGCGACCTCGGTGCCGACCGTCCGCTCGTGCCCGAGGAGATCGGCCAGCGGTTCGAGGTGTCCCGCACGGTCGTCCGCGAGTCGCTGCGCGTCCTGGAGGCCAAGGGCCTGGTCAGTGCCCGGCCGAACGTCGGCACCCGGGTCCGCCCGGTAGCCGACTGGAACCTGCTGGACCCGGACATCATCGAGTGGCGCGCCTTCGGCCCGCAGCGGGACGAGCAGCGCCGGGAGCTGTTCGAGCTCCGCTGGGCGATCGAGCCGCTGGCCGCCCGGCTCGCCGCCGGCCACGGCCGGGAGGACGTCCAGCAGCGGCTGGTCGAGCTGGTCGAGATCATGGGCCACGCCGCCGCCCAGGCCGACCTCTCCACCTACGCCCGGGCCGACGCCGAGTTGCACGGCCTGATCCTCCAGATGGCCGGCAACCGGATGCTGGAGCACCTGTCCGGGATCGTCGCCGGCGCGCTGCAGGTGTCGGGCGGCCCGGCTATCTCCTGCGAGCGCGCCTCCGAGTCCTCGGTCAGCCTGCACGCCCGGCTGGTGGACGCGCTGGGCACCGGCGACGGCACCGCGGGGGAGGCCGCGATGCGGGCGCTGCTCACCGTCCACCCCGAGATCGAGCCGTCCGTCCCCGCCCCTCGGGAGCACTGAGCGGGCTGTTCCGGTGAGCGGGCGCCCCGTCCGTCCTCCGTTCCTCCAGGGCCCTCCGGCCGCACCCGCGCGGCGCAGCCGGAGGGCTTCTGCACGTCGGCGGTCCGACCCGGACGCGTGATGCCCCGTCCATGACAACAGGTTTCGGCGCGGGTGAGCGATGATGGATTCCGGCCCCGTGGCCGTGGGTGCCGAGTGGTGTGACCCGCGACACGAAGGCCATGCGTAACACTTGACGAGTAGCAGCGATGTCTCCTGAGCGGGGGCAGCTCCGGAATACTTCAACATGTCACAATGCTGTGTTGGTCCGCGGCGCTGCTGCCGTCCTGCAAACCCAGTCCTCAAGCCCGAGTCGGTCGGAATCGACACCGCGCGTCCGACGCGCGATTTCCTTCCCCGCCCGCTCGGGCGGCCGGTACGGGTTCGAGTCCACTCATCGTCCGAGAGGTTGTTCGTGTCGGCCAGCACATCCCGTTCACTTCCCCCCGAGATCGCCGAGTCCGCAGCTCTGCTGGCGCTCATCGAGCGGGGCAAGGCCCAGGGGCAGATCGCCGGTGACGACGTGCGCCAGGCGTTCGAGGCGGACCAGATCCCGGTCACCAAGTGGAAGAACGTCATGCGCAGCCTCAACCAGGTGCTGATTGAGGAGGGGGTGGATCTCATGGTCAGCGCGGCCGAACCGGCCGGCGCCAAGCGCAAGAGCGTTGCTGCCAAGAGCCCCACCAAGCGCACCGCCACCAAGGCTGTCACCACCCGGAGCCCGTCCGCCTCCACGGCCCCGACCAAGCCGCCCGTGCGGATCGCGCCCGGTGCGCCCGTCGCGGCCCCGGCCGTCGCGGCCGCCACGGCGTCCGTCCCCACGGTGTCCGCCGGGATCACCTCGGAGACGACCGGTGTCGCCTCCGAGCTGAAGACGGTCGCGGCGAAGAAGGCGGCCCCGGCCAAGAAGGCCGCCGCCAAGAAGGCCGCCGCGCCGGCCAAGAAGACCGCCGCCAAGAAGACCGCCGCCAAGGCGGGCAAGGGCGACGAGGAGCTCGGTGGCGAGGAGGAGCTGCTCGAGGACGTCGCGCTGCCCGGCGACAAGGCCGGCGAGGAGGCGGAGCCCGAGGAGGAGTCGCAGGGCTTCGTGCTCTCCGACGACGACGAGGACGACGCGCCGGCCCAGCAGGTCGCCGTCGCCGGTGCCACCGCCGACCCGGTCAAGGACTACCTGAAGCAGATCGGCAAGGTCCCGCTGCTCAACGCCGAGCAGGAGGTCGAGCTCGCCAAGCGCATCGAGGCCGGCCTGTTCGCCGAGGACAAGCTCTCGGCCGCCGACAAGCTCGCCCCCAAGCTCAAGCGCGAGCTGGAGATCATCGCCGAGGACGGCCGCCGCGCCAAGAACCACCTGCTGGAGGCCAACCTCCGCCTGGTGGTCTCGCTGGCCAAGCGCTACACCGGCCGCGGCATGCTCTTCCTGGACCTGATCCAGGAGGGCAACCTCGGTCTGATCCGTGCGGTCGAGAAGTTCGACTACACCAAGGGCTACAAGTTCTCCACCTACGCCACCTGGTGGATCCGCCAGGCGATCACCCGCGCCATGGCCGACCAGGCCCGCACCATCCGCATCCCGGTGCACATGGTCGAGGTCATCAACAAGCTGGCCCGCGTCCAGCGCCAGATGCTCCAGGACCTGGGCCGCGAGCCCACCCCGGAGGAGCTGGCCAAGGAACTCGACATGACCCCCGAGAAGGTCATCGAGGTCCAGAAGTACGGCCGTGAGCCGATCTCGCTGCACACCCCGCTCGGCGAGGACGGCGACAGCGAGTTCGGTGACCTGATCGAGGACTCCGAGGCGGTCGTCCCGGCCGACGCGGTCTCCTTCACCCTGCTCCAGGAGCAGCTGCACTCGGTGCTGGACACCCTCTCCGAGCGCGAGGCCGGCGTGGTCTCGATGCGCTTCGGCCTGACGGACGGTCAGCCGAAGACGCTCGACGAGATCGGCAAGGTGTACGGGGTCACCCGTGAGCGCATCCGCCAGATCGAGTCGAAGACCATGTCGAAGCTGCGCCACCCGTCGCGTTCCCAGGTGCTGCGCGACTACCTGGACTGATCCGGCCGGTACGGTCGCAAGCGTGTGACGAAGGCCCGGAGCCCCACGGCTCCGGGCCTTCGCCGCTGTCCGGGCCCGGGCGGGTCAGCGTCCGGGTGGCCGTTGTCCCTCGTCCGGGTGGCGGTGCGGCGGGAAGCGGTCGCACCGCGTAGTCGATCACCTACGCTGTGGCGGTTGCCTGCTGCCGAGCCGACTGGAGTCACGGTGCTGCCCAACCCGGACCGCGCTGCCCTGCCGACCCCCGCCCCGCCCCCGGCGAGCCCGGCGGCCGCCCGTGCGGGCCGCCGCCGACGGGCCGCCGTGCTGGCGCTGCTGGCCGCCGTGCCCGTCCCGCTGCTCGCGCTCGGTGCGGCCGGTCCGGCCGGGGCGCAGCGCCGGGTGGTCGGCGGCACCGCCGAGACCACCGCCGACCACCCGTGGGTGGTGGCGCTGTCCAGCCGCCAGCAGTTCGGCAGCGGCCGCTCCGGCCAGTTCTGCGGGGGAGCGCTGGTCACGCCGACCAAGGTGGTGACGGCCGCGCACTGCTTCTACGACGAGTCCCGGGGTGCCAAGGTGGACCGGCCGGGGCTCAAGGCCGTCATCGGCCGGGACGACATGCGCAGCTCGGCCGGCCGCGAGGTGCCCGTGCGGTCGGTCTGGATCCACCCCGACTACTCCTTCACCGCCAACCTGAACGATGTCGCCGTGCTCACCCTCGCCGACCCCCAGGACTCCCGGCCGGTGATCGACCTGGTCGGCCAGGGCGAGACCGAGCCGTACGCGGCCGGGACCGCCGCGCGGGTCTTCGGCTGGGGCGACACCACCGGGCACGGCGACTACTCGCCCACGCTGCGCGGGGTGGAGGTGCCGGTCATCGCGGACCAGACCTGTGCGCAGGCCTACCCGGGCGGGCAGGACGGCAAGTTCGACGCCCGGGGCATGGTGTGCGCGGGCGAGGAGAAGGGCGGCAAGGACGCCTGCCAGGGCGACAGTGGAGGCCCGCTGGTCGTCGGCGGCCGACTGGTCGGCCTGGTCTCCTGGGGGACGGGTTGCGCCGAGGCGGCCCACCCGGGCGTCTACACCAGGGTGGCGTCCGTCGCGGACGCGGTGCGCTCGGTGCTGTGAGGGCCGCCCGGGCCGTTGCCGGTGGCCAACTGGTCACGTTCTGAAGCCACATCGCTGCGGAGCGTGTGGGTCTCCGGGAACAGCAGAGCCGGGCGACCGGCCCCGAGGGGACCTGTCGCCCGGCTCACCGGTCGCGCGTGGTGCGCGACCGGACACACAGCTCGACGCCGACTGCTGGTGTGGCGCCTTGGATCAGCGCTCTTCTTCGGCGGCCGTGGCGTTGGTGGTGCCGCTGAGACGGCCGCTCTCGTCCTGTATCTCCACGGCGATCTTCTTGAGCTCGGGCTCGAACTTCCGGCCGTGGTGGGCGCAGAAGAGCAGCTCTCCGCCGCTGGCGAGTACGACGCGCAGGTAGGCCTGGGCGCCGCAGCGGTCGCAGCGGTCAGCCGCGGTGAGCGGGCTCGCAGGTGTCAGAACAGTAGTCACGTCGCCTCTTCTCTAGCTCGACGAGCTGTCGTACCAGGGTCAACATCCAACCAGGCCGAAAACGTTCCCGCTCGTGGCTTTTCTTCTCTGAGGATTCTGCTGTGTTGATGAGGACGTGCCCCGGGGGCCGGTGGTTCATGCGTACCGAATCCCAGGATCCGCCCGTCCCTCGAACGCCCGATCGGGACCGGGTGCGAGGTCCGCGTAGCATAATCCTCTGCCGGGTTGGAGCATAAGCCCCGCCCCGAGCCCCGGTAGCCTGCATAACGGCAGTTCCGCAGCCTGTGCCAGGCCCCACGATCCGCCAGGACCGGTGGTACCGGGAGGAGATGGCGCCCCGGGGTCCGGATACCGGAGCGGTCCTTGTTCGCGCAGCGCGTACAAGCTGCGCGGGAGCGGCCCGCCGTGCTGTGCACCCAGCGGAGGGGTGCGAGCACACCGGGCGACGACTGTCGGTGCGGCGTGCTGCACTGGCGGATGGTCCGGATACGTCCGGATGTGACCGATAAGACAGAACTTCACCGAGGAGAGTGCCGCGTGAGTGCCGAAACGACCGTGCCGTCCGCACTGCTGGCCGGCGACGACGGTTCCAACTACACCGCTCGGCACCTGCTCGTCCTGGAGGGCCTGGAGGCGGTCCGCAAGCGCCCCGGCATGTACATCGGCTCGACGGACAGTCGCGGCCTGATGCACTGCCTCTGGGAGATCATCGACAACTCCGTCGACGAGGCGCTGGGCGGTCACTGCGACCGCATCGAGGTCCTGCTGCACCCGGACTCCTCGGTCGAGGTCCGCGACAACGGGCGCGGCATCCCGGTCGACGTCGAGCCCAAGACCGGGCTGTCCGGCGTCGAGGTCGTGATGACCAAGCTGCACGCCGGCGGCAAGTTCGGCGGCGGCTCCTACGCGGCCTCCGGCGGCCTGCACGGCGTCGGCGCCTCGGTGGTCAACGCGCTCTCCGCCCGGCTGGACGTCGAGGTCGACCGCAGCGGACACACCCACGCGATCAGCTTCCGCCGCGGCACCCCCGGCATCTTCACCGAGGCCAGCCCGGACGCGCCCTTCGAGCCCGCCAACGGCCTGACCAGGGCGCGCAAGGTGCCCAAGGCCCGCACCGGCACCAGGATCCGCTACTGGGCCGACCGGCAGATCTTCCTCAAGGACGCCCGGCTCTCCCTGGAGCACCTGTACAGCCGCGCCCGGCAGACGGCCTTCCTCGTCCCCGGCCTGACCATCGTCGTGCGTGACGAGCGGCTCACCGAGAGCGAGCAGGTCGAGGAGTCGGTCTTCCGCTTCGACGGCGGCATCGCCGAGTTCTGCGAGTTCCTGGCGCCCGACAAGCCGGTCTGCGACGTGCTGCGGCTGCACGGCGAGGGCACCTTCAAGGAGACGGTGCCCGTCCTGGACGAGCTCGGCCACATGACCCCCACCGAGGTCACCCGGCAACTCGGCGTGGACATCGCGCTGCGCTGGGGCGCCGGTTACGACACCACCCTGCGCTCCTTCGTCAACATCATCGCCACCCCCAAGGGCGGCACCCACATGACCGGCTTCGAGCGCTCGCTGGCCAAGACCGTCAACGAGGCGCTGCGCGCGGCCAAGCTGCTGCGCGTGGCCGAGGACGACATCACCAAGGACGACGCCACCGAGGGCCTCACCGCGGTGGTCACCGTCCGGCTCGCCGAGCCGCAGTTCGAGGGCCAGACCAAGGAGGTGCTCGGCACCTCGGCGGCCAACCGGATCGTCGCCGCCGTCGTCGCCAAGGAGCTCAAGGCCTTCCTCACCTCGGCCAAGAAGGACCAGAAGCTCCAGGCCCGGGCCGTGCTGGACAAGGTCGTCGCGGCCGCCCGCACCCGGGTCGCGGCCCGCCAGCACAAGGAGGCCCAGCGCCGCAAGACCGCGCTGGAGACCAGCTCGCTGCCGGCCAAGCTGGCCGACTGCCGCAGCGACGACGTCGACCGCAGCGAACTGTTCATCGTCGAGGGCGACTCCGCGCTCGGCACCGCCAAGCTCGCCCGCAACTCCGAGTTCCAGGCGCTGCTGCCGATCCGCGGCAAGATCCTCAACGTGCAGAAGGCCTCGGTGAGCGACATGCTCAAGAACACCGAGTGCGCCGCGATCATCCAGGTGATAGGGGCCGGTTCGGGCCGCACCTTCGACATCGACCAGGCCCGCTACGGCCGGGTCATCTTCATGGCCGACGCCGACGTCGACGGCTCGCACATCCGCACCCTGCTGCTGACGCTGTTCCACCGCTACATGCGGCCGATGGTCGAGCAGGGCCGGGTCTTCGCCGCCGTGCCGCCGCTGCACCGGATCGAGCTCACCAGCCCCAAGCGCGGCCAGGAGAAGTACCACTACACCTACTCCGACGCCGAACTGCGCTCCACCCTGCTGGAGTTCCAGCGCAAGGGGCAGCGCTGGAAGGAGCCGGTGCAGCGGTACAAGGGCCTGGGCGAGATGGACGCCGACCAGCTGGCCGAGACCACCATGGACCCGCGCCACCGCACGCTGCGCCGGATCAACCTGGGCGACCTGGAGCAGGCCGAGCGGATCTTCGACCTGCTGATGGGCAACGACGTCGCCCCGCGCAAGGAGTTCATCGTGGACTCGGCGGCCACCCTGGACCGCTCCCGCATCGACGCCTGAGGCCTTCGGATCCCTCCGGCACGAGGGCCCTCCACCCGTGGGTGGAGGGCCCTCGTGCTGCCGGTTCCACCTGTGGTCCACCCCGGCGCCGATCAACCGGGGGCGCCGGATCCGTAACGTCGGAGAGGTCAGTACAAGCCTCCTGTCGGGACGGAGAAGTCCGATGACCGCCCTCGTCAACATCGTCGTGATCATCGCGGTGATGGTCCTCGTGGTCCAGCGCCAGATGCGCGCCCAGCGCCTGGACACCGAGCGCCGCTTCTGGCTGCTGCCGCTGATCCTCGGCGCGCTCGCGCTGCGCGACCCGCAGCTCATCGACCATCAGCACACCGCGCTGTCCGCCACCCTGGTCGGGTGCGGCCTGGTAGCGGTGGTCGCGATGGGCTCCGTCTGGGGCTGGACCGTGCGGCTGTGGCGGGCCGGGGACGGTTCGGTCTGGGCCAAGGGCACCAAGGCCACGGTGGCCGCCTGGGTCGGCATGCTCGCCATCCGGCTCGCCCTGTACGGCGTCGGCGCGGCACTGCACGTCCACCAGGCGGGCAGCGCGCTGCTGCTGGGACTGGCGGTCCTGCTGCTGACCCGCTCGTTCGTGGTGAACTGGCGGGCACGGGCCCTGGACCTGCCGCAACAGGCCGCCGTACCGCGCTGACCGCGCTGACCGCCTTGCCCGGGGCCTGCCGGGCCCGCTGTCCGAGAACGTCGAGGAGGCACCCGTGGCCGAGTGGTACTGGACCCGCTGGCCGTCCCGCGAGGGGCTGGAGCGCGAGGCCGGGAGATGGCCGCGGCGGGCCCTCTCCCTGCTCGGCCGCACCGTCCTGCTGGTCGTCGTCTGCTGGGGGACGTTCTCCGGCGGCAAGTACACGGGCTGGGCGGTGGCGATCGCGGCGGCCGGACTGCTCGGGGTCGCCGCCCTGGCCGCCGGCTACCTCTACGCCACCCGGGAACAGCGCCTGGCGCTCTCGCTCGGCCTGGCCGCCGCCCTGCTCGGCAGCGCCTGGCTGGCCAACTGGGGGCAGGCCTACCTGCTGGCCGACTTCGTCTGGTGCGGGCTGGCCGTGATCGGGGTGGTCCGGCTGCCGCCCGCGCCCGGCCTGCTCACCGCGGCGGCCGCGCTGGGCTCGTACACCGCCGCCAGCTGGGCGAGTTGGGTGAGCATCTTCGCCACCATCGGCGGGCTCGGCCTGCTCGGCTACCTGCTGCGGCTGGACGTCGAGGCCCGTGGCACCGCCCGCCAACTGCTCACCCAGGAGCGCGCCGCCCGGGCCGCCGAGGCGGAGAGCGCGGCGCTCGCCGAACGGGCCAGGATCGCCCGGGAGATCCACGACGTGCTCGCGCACAGCCTCTCCGCGCAGCTCGTCCACCTGGAGGCGGCCCGGCTGATGCTGGACGCCGGCACCGACCGCGAGCAGATCCGCGAACGGGTCGTCGCCGCCCGGCGGATGGCCCAGGACGGGCTGGTCGAGACCCGGCAGGCGTTGTCCGCGCTGCGCGGCGAACTCACCCCGGTCGGCGAGTTCCTGGTGGAGCTGACCGGGCGGGAGCGGGCCACGCTCACCGTCACCGGCACGCCCCGGCCGCTCGCCGCCGAGGCCGCCCTCGCGGTGCGGCGCACCGCGCAGGAGGCGGTGACCAACGTCCGCAAGCACGCGCCCGGCGCCCGGTGCACCGTCGAACTGCGCTACCTGGCGGAGGCGGTGGAGCTGGAGGTGCGCAACTCCCGCCCTCCGCGCGGCGAACCGTCCGGGGAGCTGTCGGCCAGCGGCAGCGGGTACGGTCTGCTGGGGATGCGCGAACGCGCGGAACTGCTCGGCGGCACCCTGCTGGCGGGCCCCGAGGACGGAGGGTGGCGCGTGCTGCTGCAGGTGCCGGCATGAGCGAGCGCGGCGAGCTCATCATCAGCAGGTGCGGATTTCGCGAAGCGACTGCCGAGCGAAGCGGGGCGGGCGCATGAGCGAGCGCGGCGAGCTCATCATCAGCAGGTGCGGATTTCGCGAAGCGACTGCCGAGCGAAGCGGGGCGGGCGCATGAGCGAGGCAGAGGTCACCAGGGTGCTGGTGGTGGACGACCAGACGGTGGTGCGCGAGGGCATCGTGATGCTGCTGGGGCTGCTGCCCGGCATCGAGGTGGTCGGCGCGGCGGCGGACGGGGAGGAGGCCGTCGCCCTGGTGGAGCGGTGTCACCCGGACGTGGTGCTGATGGATCTGCGGATGCCGCGCGTCGACGGCGTCGAGGCGACCCGGCGGATCCGGGTCGCGCACCCGCAGACCGAGGTCGTGGTGCTCACCACCTACGCCGACGACGACTCGCTGTTCCCCGCTCTGCAGGCCGGGGCGCGCGGCTACCTCACCAAGGACGCCGGCGGTGAGGAGATCGCCCGGGCGATCGCGGACGTCCGCGCGGGGGCGGCCGGGCTCTCGCCGCAGGTCCAACTCCGTTTGCTGGAAAGGCTTTCAGGGCCTCCGGCCGGATCCGCGCCGGGGGCCGGGAAGCCGGTCGGGCGGCCGGGGGAGCTCCCGGACGGGCTGACCGCCCGGGAGGCGGAGGTGCTGGCGCTGATCGCCGAGGGGCTCTCCAACGCCGAGATCGCCCAGCGGCTGTTCGTCAGCCAGGCCACCGTGAAGACGCACATCAACAACCTGTTCGCCAAGACCGCGGTGCGGGACCGGGCGCAGGCGGTCTCGTACGCCTTTCGACACGGGATCACCGGTACGCAGCAGTAGTCGGATGAGTGTCTGTCGGATGATCGATCACCTCATCGAGTGAAGGTATCGGCAATGGTCAGAGGGGCTGTCCGGCGGCCGCCATCATGGTTGGGGTCAGAGTGCCCGCCGGTCCAGGAGCAGTTGTGCCACAGCAGCAGACGAGCAGTCCCGGACAGGGGCAGCGATTTGACTGGTGGGCCGCTCCGGCCGCCGCCACCGCCTCCGACCGGTCGGCCGTGCCCGGCCAACCGGCGGTGCCGGCCCAGTCGGCCCCCACCCGCGCGGTCCAGCCGGTACCGGCCGAGCGGGCGCCCGTCCCGGTCGCCGCCCCCGCCGCCCGACCCGCCGCCGAACCGGCGGCCGCCCCCCGGGCCCTGGCGCCCGCCACCGACAGCACCGAGGTGTACCGGACCGTCCAGCGCAGCGAGGCCTTCCAGGACATCCGCCGCAGCTACCGGTCGTTCGTCTTCCCGGTCAGCGGCGCCTTCCTCGGCTGGTTCCTGATGTACGTCGCCGCGCAGGCCGCCGCCCCCGGCCTGATGCGCAGCCAGGTGGCCGGCCCGCTCAACGTGGCCTGGCTGCTCGGCCTGCTGCAGTTCGCCTCCACCTTCCTGCTCACCTGGCTCTACGCCCGCAACGCCCGGACCAAGCGCGACCGCGCCGCCCTGGGCCTGCGCTGGGACACCCAGGACCAGCTGCGATGACGACCACGATCACGACCGCGGTGACGACCGCGATGACGACCGCCACCCCGCCCCCCGTCGCCCCCACCGGCGACCACCACGACCTCGCGATCGCGCTGTTCGCCGTCGTCGTGCTGGTCACCCTGGCGATCACCCTCTGGGTCGGCCGCCGGGGCAGCGCCACCGAGGACTTCTACGCCGGCGGCCGGGACTTCACCCCGCTGCAGAACGGCTTCGCGCTCTCCGGCGACTACCTCTCCGCCGCCTCCTTCCTCGGCGTCGCCGGGCTGATCGCGCTGTACGGCTACGACGGCGTGCTCTACAGCATCGGCTTCCTGGTCGCCTGGCTGGTGGTGCTGATGCTGGTCGCCGAACTGGTCCGCAACGCCGGCCGGTACACCCTCGCCGACGTGCTCGCGCTGCGGCTGCGCCGCCGCAAGGTCCGGGCCGCGGCCGGGGGCGCCAGCGTCGTCGTCACCCTGCTCTACCTGGTCGCCCAGATGGTCGGCGCGGGCTCGCTGGTCGCCCTGCTGCTCGGCACCAACAGCGCCCAGGCCCGGACCTGGACCATCGTCGCCGTCGGCGGACTGATGATCGTCTACGTCACGATCGGCGGGATGCGGGCCACCACCTGGATCCAGATCGTCAAGGCCTTCCTGCTGATCGCCGGCTCGGTGCTGCTCACCGTGCTGCTGATGGTCCGCTTCCACGGCGACGTCGGCGAGCTGATGCGCCAGGCCGCCCAGCACAGCGGCGCCGGGCGGCGCTACCTCGAACCCGGCCTCAAGTACGGTGCCACCTTCACCAGCCGGCTCGACTTCTTCAGCCTGGGCCTCGCCCTGGTGCTCGGCACCGCCGGACTGCCGCACATCCTGTCCCGCTTCTACACCGTGCCCACCGCGCGGGCCGCCCGCCGCTCCACGATGTGGGCGATCGGCCTGGTCGGCGGCTTCTACCTGATGGCCATCGCGCTCGGCCTGGGCGCGACCGCGCTGGTCGGCTCGGCAGAGGTACGGCACGCCAACTCGGCCGGGAACACCGCCGTCCCGCTGCTCGCCCTGGTGCTCGGCGGCGGCAACGGCAGCACCGGCGGGGTGGTGCTGTTCGCGCTGATCTCGGCGATCGCCTTCGCCACCATCCTCGCCGTGGTCGCCGGGCTCACCCTGGCCTCCTCGGCGGCCTTCGCCCACGACATCTGGGCCGGCGCCTGGCGTGGCCGGCCGCGCCGGCGCCCCTTCCGGCGGCGCGCCGCCGTCCCGGCCTCCCGGCCGGGGGAGGCGGGGGACCCGGCGGAGGCCGAGCCGACGGGCGAGGCCAGCGAGCGCCAGGAGGTCTGGGTGGCACGGTTCGCGGCCGTCGGGATCGGCGCGGCCGCGATCGCGATCAGCCTCTACGCCCAGCAGCTGAACGTCGCCTTCCTGGTCGGCCTGGCCTTCGCGGTGGCCGCCTCCAGCAACCTGCCCGTCCTGCTGTACAGCCTGTTCTGGTCGCGGTTCACCGCCCGAGGCGCGGTCTGGTCGGTGTACGGCGGGCTGGTCCCGGCGATCGTGCTGGTCGTCTTCTCCCCGGTGGTCTCCGGCACCAAGGTGGCGCTCTTCCCCGGCGTCGACTTCCACTGGTTCCCGCTGGAGAACCCCGGCATCATCTCCATCCCGCTCGGCTTCCTGGCCGGCTGGATCGGGACCATCACCTCGCCCGAGCCCGCCGACGCGGACCGCTTCGCCGAGCTGGAGGTGCGCGCCCTCACCGGTGCGGGCGCGGCCTGAGCGCCGCGCCCCGGGGAACCCCGGCGGGCCTGGGGCCGCCGGGGTTCCCCCACGTCCGGGCGTGGTGTCAGGCCCGGACCGCCAGGCCGTAGCGGTGCTCGGGGCGGCCGGTGTCGCCGTAGCGCAGGGTCAGCCGCAGCCGGCTGTCCCGCTCCAACTGCTTGAGGTAGCGCTGCGCCGTCGAGCGGCTCAGCCCGGTGGCGTCCGCGACCTCCTGCGCGGACAGCGGGCGGCCCGCCTGGCGCAGCACCCCCAGCACCAGGTCGGTGGTGGGCGCCGAGTGCCCCTTCGGCAGCGGGCCGGCCGGGGCGGCGGCGCTGCGCAGGGTGGCGAACAGCCGGTCCACCTCGTCCTGGCCGGCCTCCCGGGCCGCCGGGCCGGCCAGCGCGTGCCGCAGCTGCGCGTACGCGACCAGCTTGTCCCGCAGGCCGGCGAAGGTGAACGGCTTGACCAGGTACTGCAGCGCGCCGTGCTGCATCGCGGCGTGCACCGTCGACACGTCCCGGGCGGCCGTCACCATCATCACGTCGCAGGCCACCTGCCGCTCCCGCAGCCGGCGCACCAGCGCCAGGCCGGTCTCGTCCGGCAGGTGGTGGTCGAGCAGCAGCAGGTCCACCGGGCGGCGCTCCAGCGCGGCCAGCGCCTCCCCGGCCGAGTGCGCGGTGCCGGTCACCCGGAAGCCCGGCACCTTGGCCACGTACGCGGCGTGCACGTCCGCGACCCGGAAGTCGTCGTCCACCACGAGTACGTCGATCATCAGGCCTCCACGAGCTGAGGGGTGAGCAGGGCCTCGGGCAGCTCGACCGTGAACCGGGCGCCGCCGAGCGGTCCCGCGTCGAGCACGATCCGGCCGCCGGTCCGTTCGACCAGCCGCCGCACCATCGCCAGCCCCAGCCCGCGCGGACGGTGCGCGGGCGCGTCCTTGCTGGTCCACCCCTCCTCGAAGACCTGCTCGCGCAGTTCCTCCGGCACGCCCGGGCCGCTGTCCGTGACCTGCAGCAGCAGCGTGGAGCCGGCCGCCGCCAGCGTCACCTCCAGCCGGCCGCCCCCACCCGCCGCGAGCGCGTCCACCGCGTTGTCGATCAGATTGCCGAGCACCGTCACCAGCGCCCGCGCGTCCACCACCGCGTCCGGCAGGTGCGCCGCCGGGGCCAGCAGCAGCCGCACCCCGCGCTCGCCCGCCACCGCCGTCTTGCCCGCCAGCAGCGCCGCGACGTGCGGATCCTGCACCTGCTCGGCGATCCGCGCCGCGACCACCGCGTGCGAACCGGACTGCTCCGAGATGAACGCCACCGCCTGCTCGTGGCGGCCCAGCTCCAGCAGGCCCAGCAGGGTGTGCATCCGGTTGGCGTGCTCGTGGTCCTGGGCGCGCAGCGCCTCGGTCAGGCTGCGGGTGGTGTCCAACTCCCGGACCAGCGACTCCAGTTCGGTCCGGTCGCGGAGTGTCACGACCGCGCCGCCCTCGGCCGTGCTCATCCGGTTGACCACCAGCACCCGGTCGTCCCGGACCGCCGGCAGGTCGGCGCCGGTGATCCGCCCGGTCAGCACGTCCGACAGCCGGCCCGGCGGCAGCACCGCGTCGATCGGCCGCCCGGTGCAGTCCTCCGGCAGGCCGAGCAGCCGCGCCGCCTCGTCGTTGGCCAGCCGGATCCGGCCGCGCTCGTCCAGCGCCACCATGCCCTCGCGGATGCCGTGCAGCATCGCCTCCCGCTCCACCAGCAGCGCCGAGATGTCGGCCAGCGCGATGTTGTGGGTGCGGCGCTTCAGCCGCCGGGCCAGCGCCAGCGTGGCGACCGTCCCCGCGGCCAGGCCCGCGCCCGCGCACAGCAGGATCCCGGTGAGCATCTTCAACAGCCGGCGGCGGATCGAGTCGTCGCTGATGCCGACCGACACCTCGCCGACGATCCGGCCGTCCGCGACCCGCAGCGGCACCTTGCCGCGTGCGGTGCGGCCCAGCGTGCCCTGCTGCATCGCGGTGACGCTGAGCCCGCTGAGCGCCGGCTCCGGGTCGGTGCTGACCCGGTGGCCGATCCGCTCCGGGTCGGTGTGCGAGAGCCGGATCCCGTCCAGGTCGGTGACCACCACGAAGCTCGCGCCGGTGGCCAGCCGGATCTGCTCGGCGTTGCGCTGCGCGGTCGCCGAGTCCCGGGCGTCGGCGGCCCGGGCGATCGCCTCGTCGGTGGCGGTGGCCTGGGCGATCGACAGCGCCCGCTGCATCGCGTCGTGGTCCAGCTCGCTGCTGACCGGGGCCAGGAACAGGCCGGCGGTCACGGTGGTGACACCGACGGTGACGACGGTCTGGCTCAGCAGCAGTTGCGCGAAGACCCGGCGGGGCCAGCGGGGCAGCTTCATCCGGGCCTCCTCTCGGCGGCTGTGGGGGGCGGGTACGTCAGGGTCGGGACACCCTACGTTTCCGGCGTGTTTCTGTCAGCCGCGTCCCCGCAGTTGTAGCGGAAGCAAAAGGAGCAGAACACCCCTCAATGCGGAGAAACCGCAGTACGCCGAGAAGGCTCCCGCCCGGGCCCCGCCCGCTCCTACCTTTCCGGGGCAAGCACAGACCCGGGAGGATTGAATGAGCACAACCCCGGCGATCGAGCTGACTGGCGCGACGAAACGGTTCCGCACCCCGTCCGGGGCCCTGCACACCGCCGTCCGTGATCTCGATCTGACCGTCGCCCAAGGCGAGTTCGTCGCCGTCGTCGGGCCCACCGGCTGCGGCAAGTCCACCACGCTGACCCTGGTCAGCGGCCTGGAGGAGCCCACCGAGGGCGAGGTCCGGGTGGACGGCGAGCCGGTCCGCGGGATCCACCCCAAGGTCGGTTTCGTCTTCCAGCAGGACGCCGTCTTCCCCTGGCGCACCGTCCTGTCCAACGTGATGGCCGGGCCGCGCTTCCGCGGCGTGCCCACCGCCGAGGCCAGGGAACGGGCCCGGGACTGGCTGGGCCGCGTCGGCCTCGCCGCCTTCGAGGACCGCTACCCGCACCAGCTGTCCGGCGGCATGCGCAAGCGTGTCGCGCTCGCCCAGACCTTCGTCAACGACCCGGACATCCTGCTGATGGACGAGCCGTTCTCGGCGCTGGACGTGCAGACCCGCGCCCTGATGTCCGACCAGCTGCTGGAGCTGTGGGCCGGGACCAGGTCCTCCGGGAACGCCGCGTCGGTCGTCTTCGTCACCCACGACCTGGACGAGGCCATCGCGCTCGCCGACCGGGTCGTCGTCATGACGGCCGGACCGGCCACCGTCAAGGAGATCTTCACCGTCGACCTGCCACGACCGCGCACCGTGGAGGCCGTCCGGCTGGAACCGAGGTTCGTCGAGCTGTACCGCGAGATCTGGGCCTCGCTCGGCGAAGAGGTGCGCATCACCCGGGAGAGAGGAGCGGGTCGTGCCGCTTGAGACCGCATCGGCCGTCGCCGACAAGCCCCCGGCGGCCGCCCCCGCCAGCCGTACCGAGGCCCGCGAACGGGCCGCCCGCAACCGGAGGCTGACCGTCTACGGGGCCCGGGTCGCGGTCCTGGTCGCCTTCCTCGGACTGTGGGAGGTCTGCGCCCGCACCGACGTCATCGACCCGTTCAACTTCTCGCAGCCGTCGAAGATCTGGGACCAGATCTGGCAGTGGATCACCCACGGCACCGCGCAGGGCTCGCTCGGCGAACAGATCGGCTACACCCTCTACGAGGCCCTCACCGGCTGGGTGATCGGCGTCATCTGCGGTGTGCTGCTCGGCATCGCGCTCGGCCGGGTCCGCTTCCTGGCCGACGTGTTCGGGCCCTACATCAAGGTGCTCAACGCCATCCCGCGCATCGTGCTCGCCCCGATCTTCCTGATCTGGTTCGGCCTCGGCCCGGCCTCCAAGGTCGCCTCCGCCGTCGTCCTGGTGTTCTTCCCGGTGTTCTTCAACGCCTTCCAGGGCGCCCGCGAGGTGGACCGCAACCTCGTCTCCAACGCCCGCATCCTCGGCGCCGACGGCCGAAAGGTCACCCTCCAGGTGGTCATCCCCGCCGCCACCACCTGGATCTTCACCAGCCTGCACGTCAGCTTCGGCTTCGCCCTGATCGGGGCCATCGTCGGCGAGTACATCGGCGCCACCAAGGGCCTCGGGCTGCTCGTCGCCGCCGCCCAGGGCACCTTCAACGCGGCCGGCGTGTACGCCGCCATGACCATCCTCGCCGTCGTGGCGCTGCTCACCGAGGGGCTGCTGACCTTCGCCGAGAAGAAGCTGTTCCGCTGGAAGCCCGCCGACGCGGGCGACGGCCGCTGAACCCCCTGCGTCGCTGAACCCTCTGCGTCGCTGAATCCCCTGCGCCGCTGAACCGTCCTGCGTCGCTGAACCCCCACGCTCCGGCGTCGCGAACCCCCCGCGCCGCTGAACCCCCTTGTGCCGCTGATCCCCCCTCGCAGAGAGAGGCACCCCCCACCCATGCGCCCGAACCCGATCGGCAGATCCGCCGCGGCCGCCCTCGCCGCCGTCCTGCTCCTCCCGCTCTCCGCCTGCGCCAACGACGCCGCCACGACCACCCACGGCGCCGCCGCCCCGGCCGGCAGGCAGGTCGACGGACCCAAGGTCAAGATCATGGTCGGTGGCCTGGACAAGGTCATCTACCTGCCCGCGATGCTCACCCAGCGGCTCGGCTTCTTCGCCGACGCCGGCGTCAACGTCGAGCTGATGAGCGAGCCCGCCGGCGTCAACGCCACCACCGCGCTGCTCGCCGGCGACGTCCAGGGCGCCGTCGGCTTCTACGACCACACCATCGACCTCCAGGCCAAGGGCAAGATCGTCGAGTCCGTGGTGCAGTTCTCCCAGGCCCCCGGCGAGGTCGAACTCGTCTCCACCAAGCAGGCCGACGCCATCAAGTCCGGCGCCGACTTCAAGGGCAAGAAGCTCGGCGTCACCAGCATCGGTTCCTCCACCGACTTCCTCACCAAGTACCTCGCCGTCAAGAACGGCACCGCCGTCAGCGAGTTCAGCCCGATCGCGGTCGGCGCGGGCCAGACCTTCATCGCCGCGCTCCAACAGGGCAGCATCGACGGCGGGATGACCACCGACCCGACCGTCGCCAACGTCCTCGACAAGGGCCTCGGCAAGATCCTCTACGACATGCGCACCCCCGAGGGCTCCCGCGACGCCCTCGGCGGCCTCTACCCGTCGTCCTCGCTCTACATGAACACCGACTGGGTGGAGAAGAACAAGGACACCACCCAGAAGCTCGCCAACGCCTTCGTCAAGACCCTCAAGTGGATGTCCACGCACAGCCCCGAGGAGATCGCCGCGAAGATGCCCGCCGACTACGCGCAGGGCGGCGCCGAGCAGTACGCGGCCGCGATCAAGGCGACCCTGCCGATGTTCACCACCGACGGCGTGATGCCGGCCGACGGCCCCAAGACCGTCCTCGCCGTCCTCGCCGCCTTCCACCCGGACGTCAAGGGCAAGGAGGGCACCATCGACCTCTCCCGCACCTACACCACCGAGTTCGTCGGCAAGGCCGTCACCGGCTGAGCCGACACCCGACGTGACGGCCCCGCGCACCTCCGTGGACAGCAGGCGCGGGGCCGCCCGCGCGCTCCGGTCCCGCGCTCACCCCCACGGGCGCGGGGCCGCCCGCGCTCCCGACCTGCTGAAGACCCTGCCGGCGCGCTGCCGTCCCGCTACCGGCCCCGCACCGAGAGCACGTCCATCCGCGACGGCGTCCCCGCCGCCTTGCCGCAGCTCTCCGGACGCGCCGGCTCGCTCACCGCCTCGATCACGTCCACCTCCCAGGCCCGGCCGTCCTGGTGCAGCACCGAGACCAGCCAACGGCCCGCGCCGTCCGGCCGCTGGGACAGCGTCAGCGCGTCCACCCCGGTCTCCCCGGTCGCCAGCCGCACCGCGTGCTCGGCCGCCTGACCCGGACGCTCCCAGCCCGAACAGCCCCGCGACCAGGCCGGCACCATGTGCCCGGCCGCCGTCGCCGCCAGCACCTCCTTGGCCGCCTCCGCCGTCAGCCGCCCGTACGCGTAGCCGTACGGCAGCACCAGCATCGTGGGGGAGAAGCGGTGGCCGCCCAGGTGCGTCACCTCCCACACCTCGCTGTGCCCGCCCGCCGCCAGCTCCGCCGCCAACGGGCGGCCCAGCAGCGCGCAACAGCGGTCCCGCCGCCCGTTGGTGCACACCAGCGCCAACGGGCCGCCGACGTGCTCCACCCCGAAACCGCCGTGGTCGCCGACGCCCAGCGCCGCGAAGTCCAGCTCCAGAAGCTCCGCCGGATCGACCACCTCCGCCCGGCGCACCCAGCCGCGACCCGGCACCGTGTGCGCCACGACCACCTCGTGCCGCGCCGTCGGCAGACAGTCCGCGTGCCGCCCCGGCCGCCGGATCAGCGCCACCCGCACCCCGGTGCCCGCCGCGGCCGCGTCCAGCGCCCGCCCCGTCGCCGGGTCCAGGTGACTCTCCCCGAGTGCCTTCGCGCCCCACGGCCCGTTCTGCTCCACCAGCAGCCAGGTGGTCGCCACCGCGGCGGTGGCGGTCAGCGGCTCCGACAGTTCACGCGACAACGTCGCACAGGTGCTCACCCGGGCAAGGCTACCCTCGGCACCCGCCGCGCCCCCGAACGCGGAGGAGGGGCGCCGGACGGCTCCGGCACCCCTCCTCCACCACGCCTGCGCCCTACGCCGGCCCGGCCACCACCGCGATCGGCGCCGTCACCGGCGTGCCCGAACCGTCACGGCGCGGGTCGCGCTCCGGCAGGTCCACCGGCGCGCCCTTGTCGGACGCCGCCCGGGCCGGGGCCACGCCCGCCCAGGCGAACGTCAGACCGTCCTCGCCGCGCAGGAACCGCTGGCAGCGCACGCCGCCCGTCGCCCGGCCCTTGCGCGGGTACTGCTCGAACGGCGTCACCTTCCACGACGTCTGCTCCTCGCCGGCCAGCGTCCCCGACGCCCCCGCCACCGAGACCACCACCGCGTCCGCCGCCGGATCCACCGCCGTGAACGACAGCACCCGCGCCCCGTCGGACAGCTTGATCCCCGCCATGCCGCCCGCCGGACGGCCCTGCGGGCGCACCTGGCCCGCCGGATAGCGCAGCAGCTGCGCGTCCGAAGCGATGAAGACCAAGTCCTCCTCGCCGGTGCGCAGTTCGACCGCGCCCACCAGCTCGTCACCCTCCTTGAGGGCGATCACCTCGAACTCGTCCTTGTTCGCCGGCCACTCCGGCACCACCCGCTTCACCACGCCCTGCACCGTGCCCAGCGCCAGCCCCGGCGAGGACTCGTCCAACGTGGTCAGCGCCAGCGCCCGCTCCCCGGCCTCCAGCCGCAGGAACTCGCCCACCGCCGCCCCGCCGGCCAGCGTCGGCGACGGCGTCGGCGGCAGCGCCGGCAGATCGATCACCGGCAGCCGCAGCACCCGGCCCGCCGACGTCACCACACCCACGTCCGCCCGCGCCGTCGCCGGCACCGCCGACACGATCACATCGTGCTTCGACCGCTTCTCCGACAGCTCGAACGGCTCCCCGTCCGCCGTCCGCGCCAGCAGGCCCGTCGACGACAGCAGCACCCGGCACGGGTCGTCCGCCACCTCCAGCGGCACCGACAGCGCCGCCGACGGCGCCGCCCCCGCCTCCAGCAGCACCGTCCGCCGCTCCGTCCCGAACTGCTTCGCCACCGCGCCGAGTTCGGACGACACCACGCTGCGCAGCCGGGAGTCGGAGTCCAGGATCTCGGTCAGCTCCGCGATCTCCGCGTTCAGCTTCGCCTTCTCCTGCTCCAGCTCCACCCGGTCGAACCGGGTCAGCCGCCGCAGCGGAGTGTCCAGGATGTACGCCGTCTGCGTGTCCGACAGCGAGAAGCGCTCCATCAGGCGCTCCTTCGCCTGCCCCGCGTTGTCACTCGACCGGATGATCGCGATGACCTCGTCGATGTCGAGCAGCGCGACCAGCAGACCGTCGACCAGGTGCAGCCGCTCCTCCCGCTTGCGCCGGCGGAAGTCGCTGCGCCGCCGCACCACGGTGAACCGGTGGTCGACGTAGACCTCCAGCAGCTCCTTCAGCCCCAGCGTCAGCGGCTGGCCGTCCACCAGCGCCACGTTGTTGATGCCGAAGGTCTCCTCCATCGGCGTCAGCTTGTACAGCTGCTCCAGCAGCGCCTCCGGCACGAAGCCGTTCTTCACCTCGATCACCAGCCGCAGCCCGTGCTCGCGGTCGGTCAGGTCCTTGACGTCCGCGATGCCCTGCAGCTTCTTCGCGTTGACCAGGTCCTTGATCTTCGAAATGACCTTCTCCGGGCCGACGTTGTACGGCAGCTCGGTCACCACGATGCCCTTGCGGCGCGCCGTCACCGCCTCCACCGTCGTGGTCGCCCGGATCTTGAACGTGCCGCGGCCCGACTCGTACGCGTCCCGGATCCCCGACAGGCCCACGATCCGCCCGCCCGTCGGCAGGTCCGGACCGGGCACGAACCGCATCAGCGTGTCCAGGTCCGCGGTCGGGTGCTTGATCAGGTGCCGGGCCGCCGCCACCACCTCGGACAGGTTGTGCGGCGGCATGTTCGTCGCCATGCCGACCGCGATGCCCGTCGCGCCGTTCACCAGCAGGTTCGGGAACGCCGCCGGCAGCGCCAACGGCTCCTGCTCGCTGCCGTCGTAGTTCGGACCGAAGTCGACGGTGTCCTCGTGGATCGACTCCACCATCGCCATCGACGCCGCCGTCAGCCGCGACTCCGTGTAGCGCATCGCCGCCGGCGGGTCGTCGTTGCCCAGCGAACCGAAGTTCCCGTGCCCGTCGATCAGCGGCAGCCGCATCGAGAACGGCTGCGCCATCCGGACGACCGAGTCGTAGATCGACGCGTCGCCGTGCGGGTGCAGCCGGCCCATCACCTCGCCCACCACACGGGCGCACTTCACGTGCGCGCGGTCCGGCCGCAGGCCCATCTCGTTGGCCTGGTACAGGATCCGGCGGTGCACCGGCTTCAGACCGTCCCGCGCGTCCGGAAGCGCACGCGAGTAGATCACCGAGTAGGCGTACTCCAGGAAGGAGCCCTGCATCTCGTCCACGACGTCGACATCGAGGATCCGCTCCTCGAAGTCTCCGGGCGGCGGGGTCTGCGAACTGCGGCGGGCCATCGCGGCGGGGCTCCCTTACGTCTCGCTTGCTGTGTCTCGGTCAGTCTCTGACGTCCATCCACCGACCCCCGTCAACAGGGCTCGGCGCCCCCATTGTGGACCCTCGCGCCGACACTCCCGGCCAGCGCCCCTCTTCCGCCCCTGGCGAACGCCCCGTCTGCGCGGGACACGAACACGCCCCCCGCGCGTTGCACCACAATGGGGGACGCCACACGAACCCCGACATCGACGACGGGAAGGACCCGAGCGCATGGCCAACCCGGCCCCCGCATCCGCCTCCACCGGAGGACATGGCGCTGCCATCGCCATCACCGAGCACCGCCTGGCCAACGGCCTGCGCGTCGTCCTCTCCGAGGACCACCTCACCCCGGTCGCCGCGGTCTGCCTCTGGTACGACGTGGGCTCCCGGCACGAGGTCAAGGGCCGCACCGGCCTCGCCCACCTCTTCGAGCACCTCATGTTCCAGGGCTCCGCCAACGTCTCCAACAACGGGCACTTCGAGCTCGTCCAGGGCGCCGGCGGCTCGCTCAACGGCACCACCAGCTTCGAGCGCACCAACTACTTCGAGACCATGCCCGCCCACCAGCTGGAGCTCGCCCTCTGGCTGGAGGCCGACCGCATGGGCTCGCTGCTCGCCGCCCTCGACGAGACGTCCATGGAGAACCAGCGCGACGTCGTCAAGAACGAGCGCCGCCAGCGCTACGACAACGTCCCCTACGGCACCGCCTTCGAGAAGCTCACCGCGCTCTCGTTCCCCGACGGCCACCCGTACCACCACACCCCGATCGGCTCCATGGCCGACCTCGACGCCGCCACCCTCGACGACGCCCGCGCGTTCTTCCGCACCTACTACGCGCCCAACAACGCCGTCCTCACCGTCGTCGGCGACATCGACCCCGAGCAGACCATCGCCTGGGTCGAGAAGTACTTCGGCAGCATCCCCTCCCACGACGGCAAGCAGCCGCCGCGCTCCGGCGAACTCCCCGACACCATCGGCAGCGAACTGCGCGAGCACGTCCACGAGGACGTCCCCTCCCGCGCCCTGATGGCCGCCTACCGCCTCCCGCACGACGGCACCCGCGACGCCGACGCCGCCGACCTCGCCCTCACCATCCTCGGCAGCGGCGAGTCCAGCCGCCTCTACAACCGGCTCGTCCGCCGCGACCGCACCGCCGTCGCCGCCGGCTTCGGCCTGCTCCGCCTCGCCGGCGCCCCCAGCCTCGGCTGGCTCGACGTCAAGACCTCCGGCGACGCCACCATCGAGCAGATCGACGCCGCCGTCGACGAGGAACTCGCCCGCTTCGCCACCGAAGGCCCCACCCCCGAGGAACTCGAACGGGCCCAGGCCCAGATCGAGCGCGAATGGCTCGACCGGCTCACCACCGTCGCCGGCCGCGCCGACGAACTCTGCCGCTACGCCGTCCTGTTCGGTGACCCCAAGCTCCTGAACGACGCCCTCCCCAAGGTCCTCGACATCACCGCCGAGGAGGTCCAGGCCGTCGCCAAGGCCCGGCTCCACCCCGACAACCGGGCCGTCCTCGTCTACGAGCCCACCACGGCCGACGACACCGACGCCCCCGCCGCCACCGATGAGGAGGGTGCCGCCGCATGAGCACCGACTACGTCCCCGCCATGACGTTCCACCCCCAGCCCGAGCCCGGCACCCCCGGCCCCTGGGCCTTCCCCGCCCCCGAGCGCGCCGCCCTCGGCAACGGCATCACCGTCCTGCACTGCCACCGGCCCGGCCAGCAGCTCGTCGCCGTCGAGGTCCTCCTCGACGCCCCGCTCGCCGCCGAACCCGACGGCCTCGACGGCATCGCCGCCATCCTCGCCCGCGCCCTCAGCGAGGGCACCGACACCCTCACCGCCGAGGAGTACGCCGCCGAACTCGAACGCGCCGGCGCCACCCTCGACGCCCACGCCGACCACCCCTGCATCCGCGTCTCCCTGGAGGTCCCCGCCTCCCGCCTGCAGCGCGGCCTCTCCCTGCTCGCCGACGCCCTGCGCGCCCCCGCCCTCCCCGAGGACGAGATCGAGCGCCTCGTCGCCAACCGCCTCGACGAGATCGTCCACGAGCAGGCCAACCCCGCGCGGCGCGCCGCCAAGGCCCTCTACGCCGAGCTCTTCGACGGCGCCGACCGCCTCTCCCGGCCCCGCAGCGGCACCGCCGACACGGTCAAGGCCATCGACCGGGCCGCCGTCAAGGCCTTCTACGACGCCCACGTGCGCCCCGCCACCGCCACCGTCGTCGTGGTCGGCGACCTCACCGGCACCGACCTGCCCGCCCTCCTGGAGAGCACCCTCGGCACCTGGACCGGCAACACCGCCGAACCCTCCGCCCACGCCCCCGTCACCGCCGACGACCGCGGCCGCGTCGTCATCGTCGACCGCCCCGGCTCCGTCCAGACCCAACTCCTCATCGGCCGCATCGGCCCCGACCGCCACGACCCCCTCTGGGCCGCCCAGATCCTCGGCACCTACTGCCTCGGCGGCACCCTCACCTCCCGCCTCGACCGCGTCCTGCGCGAGGAGAAGGGCTACACCTACGGCGTCCGCTCCTTCGCCCAGCCGCTGCGCTCCGCCGCCGACGGCAGCGGCCGCTCGCTGCTCGCCATCAGCGGCTCGGTGGACACCGCCTCCACCGCCCCGGCGCTCGCCGACACCTGGACCATCCTGCGCACCCTCGCCGCCGAGGGCCTCACCGACGCCGAGCGCGACGAGGCCGTGCAGTTCCTGGTCGGCGTCGCCCCGCTGAAGTACGAGACCGCGGGCTCGGTCGCCGGCACCCTGGCCGACCAGGTCGAGCAGTACCTCGCGGACGACTACCAGGCCGAGGTCTACCGGCAGCTCGCCGAACTGCCCACCGCCGCCGCCACCGAGGCCGTCGTCGCCGCCTTCCCGCCGGACCGCCTGGTCACCGTGCTGGTCGGCGACGCCTCCGTCATCGCCGACGACGTGCGGGCCCTCGGCATCGGCGAGGTCACCGTCGTCAGCTGACCCGGCGTTTCCCGTGCGGCCCGGTGGAGCACCCGCTCCGCCGGGCCGTCGCGTTGTTAAATCCGTTGCGGGCCAGCGGCGTTCCGTGGATAGATGTCCCCGGCACACACGGACGAACGACGGCGAACGACGACGAACGAAGGGAGGCGGTCACCATGCGGGTCGAGCGAGCCATACGCCGACGCTCCCCAAGGCCGTCCTCCCCCTGTGCCCAGGGCGCCTGAGCCCCACCCCCGAACTTCCCCGAGCCGCACCGGGCTTCTTCGCGCGGCACCCCCTTCCCCGAACCGCCCGACCGCTGGAGGTCGTTCAACCATGACGTACACCGAGGTGCCCGGAATCCGGGTCCCGATCCGGATGTGGACCGACCCGGCCACCGTCGAGGGCCAGGCCCTGCAGCAGCTGCGCAACATCAGCTCCCTGCCCTGGCTGCGCGGCCTCGCCGTGATGCCCGACGTCCACCTGGGCAAGGGCGCGACCGTCGGCTCCGTCATCGCCATGAAGGGCGCCGTCTGCCCGGCGGCGGTCGGCGTCGACATCGGCTGCGGCATGAGCGCGGTGAAGACCTCCCTCACCGCCGAGGACCTCCCCGACGACCTGTCCCGCCTCCGCTCCAAGATCGAGCAGGCCATCCCGGTCGGCCGCGGCCTCCACACCGACCCCGTCGACCCGACCAAGCTGCACGGCCTCCGAACGGCGGGCTGGGACGACTTCTGGCACCGCTTCGACGGCGTGGCCGGGGAGGTCAAGTGGCGCCGCGAGCGGGCGATGCAGCAGATGGGGACGCTCGGGGGAGGGAATCACCACATTGAACTATGTGTCGATGATAAGAAAAGTGTTTGGCTGACGCTGCATTCCGGTTCCCGTGGAATCGGCAAGGAACTGGCCGAGTACCACATGGGTGTGGCCCGGTCGCTGCCGCACAACCAGGGGCTGATCGACCGTGACCTCGCGGTGTTCATCTCGGAGACCCCGCAGATGGCGGCCTACCGGCAGGACCTGTTCTGGGCGCAGGAATACGCGCTGCACAACCGCTCGATCATGATGGCTCTCTTCAAGGACGTCGTACGCCGCGAGCTCCCGAAGGCGAAGGTGACCTTCGAGGACGAGATCAGCTGCCACCACAACTACGTGGCGGAGGAGCGGTACGACGGCCAGGACCTGCTGGTGACCCGCAAGGGCGCGATTCGCGCCCGGACCGGCGACTACGGCATCATCCCGGGGTCCATGGCCACCGGTTCGTACATCGTGCGCGGGCTGGGCAACGAGGCGTCGTTCAACTCGGCCTCGCACGGTGCCGGCCGCAAGATGAGCCGCAGCGCGGCGAAGAAGCGGTTCTCCACGCAGGACTTGGTGGAGCAGACCAAGGGCGTGGAGTGCCGCAAGGACAGCGGCGTCGTGGACGAGATCCCGGGCGCGTACAAGTCGATCGAGAAGGTCATGGCACAGCAGACCGATCTCGTCGAGCCGATCGCCCACCTCATGCAGGTCGTCTGCGTCAAGGGGTGATCGAATGAGGCGGCCCCCGACGAAGCCGGGGGCCGCCTTCACCGCTGCGGAAAGACTCTCGGACGTTTGGGGCCGACAAGTCGCCAGTGACGGACCTTGCAGCTCTTGAGCGTTCGCCCCAAGTGCGCGGAGGCCGTCTCCATGCTTGGTGCGGTGAGGATCACCTCGTCCTCCTCCGGGGTCCAGCTGCGCCGAGGGGGTGCGAATCCCATGGTCGATGGACGAACCCACCCGCTGACTCGATCGGCACCGGCCTGCTTGCGGAGCAGCGCCAGGCAGCCCGGGTAGTAGAGGTCGGTGGCCAGGGCCACGGCGGCCTCGTTGAGGAAGAGGATGTTGTAGATGTTGTCGCGTTTGTTGCGGTTGAGCTTGCGCCGGGCTCCGCAGAGGCGTTCTGCATAGAGGGCAGTGAAGGCGGCCGTCGCGTCGCTCTTGGTGGCCAGGCTGACGAAGGGCAGTTCCTTGGACGTGAGGCCCACCGAGCCGTCGGCGTCGATGAGGCCGCGCAGGTAGTCGCGCTCGGAGAACGGCACCGTCGGCGGTGCGATGAGCTCGGACTTCCGCCCCACCGGCAGGCCGAGGTCCCGCAGTTCCTCGCGGAATTCGCGGGCGCAGACGGTCCACATCGCCGAGGTGTGCTCCGCTTTGAAGTTCGTGCTGCGCGTCCGGTACCGGATGCTGCTGTTGTACGGGCAGAGCCGCTGGAACTCCTCCAGGATGGGCGCGTCGCGCGCGGAGAGTTCCACGGAGAGCCGGCCGCGGTTGCGGGACTGCTCGGTGAGGTGTCCGTCCGCCTGGAGGAAGGCGAACATGTAGGCGTGCTGGGGTCGTTCGAGGTCGAAGAATGTCATGCGGTGAGCGTCTGTGCGATCGATCGCCGAAGGAGCGCGATCGCTCGCCAGTTCGCTCAATGGTGTGGATGCGATCGATTCCGCGAACAGAAGCGCCCGGCAGTGTTAGGACTGCCGGGCGCTTCTGTCGGTCGAGTTGGCTCAGGCCGCGGCCGGGAGCTCGTCGAGGCCTTCCTGGACGAGCTTGGCGAGGCGGTCCAGGGCGTCGTCGGCGTTGTCGGCGTCGGAGGCGAGGATGACCTCGTCGCCGCCCTGGGCGCCGAGGCCGAGCAGGCCGAGCATGGAGGCGGCGTTGACGGGGTTGCCGCCCGGCTTGGCGATGGTGATCGGCACGCCGGTGGCCGTGACGGCCCGGACGAAGACGGAGGCGGGACGGGCGTGCAGGCCCTCGGCCCAACCGATGGTGACGCGGCGCTCAGCCATGAGACGTGCCTTTCCGGTGAAGCTGGTTACGGCCGTGCTCGGGGAAGCGGCCATGTTGTCTAGACCAGTGTTGCACGCAGGCGGCCCCTGCGAGCCGCCGCGTTCGGGACTTGTGATTGTTTCTTTTCGGGGCATAAGGCCCGGCCGGCGGCCCTGCCCACCCTGCTGCCAGTGTGCGCCCGGCGCCATTCGGCTCGCTGCCGGATAACCTGACGAATGTGGACGACTCCGCAGTGGCGCAGCCCGAGCAGGACCCCGGTGACCGGGGGGAATCCGGACCGGATTACCCCCAGCACTGGGAGGCCGACATCCTGCTGCGGGACGGCGGTACGGCCCGTATCCGGCCGATCACGCCGGAGGACGCGGAGCGTCTGGTGGAGTTCTACGCACAGGTGTCGGACCAGTCCAAGTACTTCCGTTTCTTCGCCCCCTATCCCCGGTTGTCGGAGAAGGACGTCCGCCGTTTCACCCACCACGACTTCGTGGACCGGGTGGCGCTGGCGGTGGTGGTCCGGGACCGTTTCATCGCGACCGTCCGCTACGACCGGATCGACGGGCAGGGCCGTCCGTCCGAGGCCGGGACGGACGCCGAGGTGGCGTTCCTGGTGCAGGACGCCCATCAGGGCCGCGGGGTGGCCTCGGCGCTACTGGAGCACATCGCGGCGGTGGCGCAGGAGCGCGGGATCCGCCGGTTCCAGGCGGAGGTGCTGCCGGAGAACCGGAAGATGGTGAAGGTCTTCACCGATGCCGGCTACACGCAGCGCCGCAGTTTCACCGACGGTGTGGTGCACCTGGAGTTCGATCTTGAGCAGACGGACCGTTCGCTGGCGGTGATGCGGGCGCGCGAGCACCGGGCGGAGGCGAAGTCGGTGCAGCGGCTGCTGACCCCGCGGTCGGTGGCGGTGATCGGGGTGTCGCGCAATCCGCAGACGGTGGGCCGGGCGATCCTGCGGGACCTGTTGGGCAGCGCCGACGACACGCGCCCGGTGTACGCGGTGAACCGCAACGCCCCGCCGGGCACCGGGCTGGACGGTGTCCCGGTGCACCGTTCGGTTCTGGACATTCCCGGGCCGGTGGATCTCGCGGTGATCGCCGTCCCGGAGGGGGCCGTCCCGGCGGCCGTCGCCGAGTGCGGCGCGCACGGGGTGCAGGGCCTGGTGGTGGTGACCGCCGGGTACGCGGAGACCGGTCCGGAGGGCCGGGACCGCCAGCGCGCGCTGGTGCGCCAGGCGCGGGCGGCGGGGATGCGGGTGATCGGCCCGAACGCCTTCGGCCTGATCAACACCGATCCGGACCGCCCGTTGAACGCCTCGCTGGCCCCGCAGCTGCCGGGCCGGGGCGGGTTCGGGATCTTCTGCCAGTCCGGCGCGATCGGGGTGGCTCTGCTGGAGTCGGCGCACCGCCGGGGCCTGGGGGTGTCCTCCTTCGCCTCGGTGGGCAACCGGTCGGACGTCTCCGGGAACGACTTCCTGCAGTACTGGGCGGAGGACGAGGCCACCGAGGTGGTGCTGCTCTACCTGGAGTCCTTCGGCAACCCGCGCAAGTTCACCCGGATCGCGCGCCGGCTGGCCGCGGTGAAGCCGGTCGTGGTGGTGAAGGGCGCCCGGCACACCGGCAGCCTGCCGCCGGGCCACGCGGTGCCGGCGACCGCGACGGGGCTGCGTGACGCGACGGTGGACGCGCTGTTCGAGCAGGCGGGCGTGATCAGGGTGGAGACGATCACCGAGCTGTACGACACCGGGGAGCTGCTGGCCCTGCAGCCGCTGCCGCCGGGGGACCGGGTCGCGGTGGTCGGCAACTCGGACTCGCTGGGTCTGCTGACCTACGACGCCTGCCTGAGCGCGGGCCTGCGGCCGCGCACGCCGGTGGACCTGACCACGGCCGCGACGGGCGAGAACTTCCGGATCGCGCTGGACGTGGCACTGGCCGATCCGGCGGTGGACGCGGTGATCGCGGTGGCGATCCCGCCGATCGGCACGTCCGCGCACGCCTTCATGGGCGGCCGACTGACCGGTCCGGACGATCCGGAGATGGGTTCGGACGATCCGGAGATCGCCGAAGCACTGCTCGAAGCCAGCGGAAGGGCAAGGGAGTTGGGCAAGCCGCTGGTGCTCGCCCATCTGGCGTTGACCGATCTGCCGGTCCGGCTGCGCCCGGGGGGCGTGCCGGCGTTCGCGGCGCCGGAGCGGGCGGTGCGGGCGCTGGCGCATGCGGTGCACTACGCGCAGTGGCGGCGCCGGACGGCCGAGGCGGAGGAGACGGCCCGGGTGCCCGAGCTGGACCGGATCGACGAGCCGGGCGCCCGGGCGCTGGTCGAGGCGGCGTTGAGCACCCGGACGGCGATCGCCGCGCGGACGCAGCCGGGCGGCGCCCGGATCACCCTGCCGGACGCCGGGGCCCGTGAGCTGCTGGCGCGCTACGGCATCGACGTCTTCCCGGCGCTGCCGGCGCCGGACGAGGAGGCGGCCGTGCGGGCCGCGGCGACACTCGGCTATCCGGTGGCGTTGAAGGCCACCGCCCCGCATCTGCGCCACCGCCCGGACCTGGGCAGCGTGCGGCTGGACCTGACCGGCGAGCCCGGGCTGCGCCGGGCGCACCGCGAGCTGGACGCGCTGCTGGGCGGTGCGGCGCAGGCGGAGCTGGTGGTGCAGCGGCTGGCGCCGCGCGGGGTGGACACCGTGATCGGTGCCACGGTGGATCCGGCGGTCGGCGCGATCCTGTCGTTCGGCCTGGCGGGGGCGCCCGCCGAGCTGCTGGGCGACGTGGCGCACCGCTTGGTCCCGGCGACCGACCAGGAGGTGGCCGGGCTGGTCCGGGAGGTGCGGGCGGCGCCCCTGCTGTTCGGTTGGCGGGGTGCGGAGGCGGTGGACACCGGCGCGTTGGAGGAGTTGCTGCTGCGGGTGTCGCAGTTGGTGGACGACGTGCCGGAGATCGCCTCGGTGGATCTCGAACCGGTGGTCGTGGCCCCGTACGGGCTGGCGATCCTGGGGGCGCGGGTGCGGATCGCGCCGCTGCCCGTCCGTAGCGATCTGGGCCCGCGCGCGATGAGCAGCCTGTAACCTTCCTTGGTTGCGCCTGCCTGTGGGCGCTGTTGTCCGAAGCTCGGCGCCGTGCCGCCCGCTTCGTCGGCGGACCATGCCAGGATGGAGTTATGGCGAAGACCGGTACCACCAGCACTCAGGACCTGCGCTCGGCGATCGAGCGCAGCGGTTACTACCCGGCCCTGGTGTCCGAGGCGGTCGAGGCCGCGGTGGGCCCGGAGCCGATCAGCTCCTACCTGGTGCACCAGGAGACGACCTTCGACGCCAACGAGGTGCGTCGGCACGTGACGGTGCTGGTGCTGACCCCGACGCGGTTCGTGGTGAGCCACACCGACGAGCAGTCGGGGGACGCGGGCAGTCCGGCGGTGCCGTTCGCGACGACGTCGACGGAGAGTGTCCGGCTGGACCGGATCGGTTCGGTCGTGCTGAGCCGGATGGTCGCGAACCCGGAGACGTACACGCCGGGGACGCTGCCGCGCGAGGTGGTGCTGACGATCGGCTGGGGTGCGGTGCAGCGGCTGGACCTGGAGCCCGCGGGCTGTTCGGACCCGAACTGCGAGGCTGACCACGGCTACACGGGTTCGGCGACGGCTGACGATCTCTCACTGCGGGTGAGCGAGGCCGGTGACGGCCCGGAGACGGTGGCCCAGGCACTGGTGTTCGCCCGCGCGCTCTCCGACGCGACGATCAGCAACGGCCCGCGGGTCTGAGCGCCGCCGCCTTCGACTGCTACGAATCCGGTTTCATGTCCTTCGCACCTTCCGGCGGCTTCGACGCCTTCGAGATCCTCGACCCGGCCGCGGCTCCCGCGCCCCCGTACGGCAGCGGTTCGCTCTGCGACCTGTTGCCCTCGGTGGCGGCGGGCCTGGGCGTTCCGGGTTTCACCGCGACCCTGCCGATCGCCCCGGCGGACCGGGTGGTGGTGTTCCTGGTGGACGGCCTGGGCTGGGAGCTGCTGCTGCGGCACCCGGAGTACGCGCCGTTCCTGTCCTCGCTGGCCGGGAGTTCGATGGGTGGTTCGGGCCGCCCGCTGACCGCCGGTTTCCCGTCGACCACGGCGACCTCGCTGGCCTCGGTCGGCACCGGCACCCCGCCGGGGCTGCACGGTCTGGCCGGGTACACGGTCGCGGTGCCGGGCGCCGGTTATCTGATGAACCAGCTGCGTTGGCAGCCGCACACCGACCCGCACGTCTGGCAGCCGTACCCGACGGTCTTCGAGCGGACGGACGCCGCCGGGGTGGCGACCGCGCAGGTGTCCTCCCCGCTGTTCTCGCAGACGCCGCTGACCAGGGTGGCGCTGTCCGGCGGCACCTTCCTGGGCCGGACCACGGGCGAGGAGCGGATGGACCTGGCGGCCTCCTGGCTGGCCGAGCACGACCGGGCGCTGGTCTACACGTACGTCAGCGAGCTGGACGGTGCGGGCCACCGCTTCGGGGTGGACTCGGACGAGTGGCGGATGACCCTGGACGCGGTGGACCGGCTGGCCCGCCGGCTGGCCGAGCGGCTGCCGCCGCGGTCGGCGATGTACGTGACCGCCGACCACGGCATGATCGACATCGCGCCGGAGGACCGGATCGACTTCGACGAGGACTGGGAGCTGGGCGCCGGAGTGGCCCTGCTGGGCGGCGAGGGCCGGGCCCGGCACGTGTACGCGGTGCCCGGTGCGGCGGCCGACGTGTTCGCGGTCTGGAGCGAGGTGCTGGGCGACCGGATGTGGGTGGCCACCCGGGACCAGGCGATCGCGGCGGGCTGGTTCGGTCCGGTCGTGGACGAGCGGGTGTACGGGCGGATCGGCGACGTGGTGGCCGCGGCGCGGGACGACATCGCGATCACCGCCTCCCGCAACGAGCCGGGCGAGTCCGCGATGATCGGTCTGCACGGTTCGATGACCCCGGTCGAGCAGTTCGTGCCGCTGCTCGAAGTTCGCGGCTGAGCCAGGTCCTTGACTCTTCTGTGCCCGAACTCCCCTGATGTGAAAGGCCTTTGCTCCACCCATGGCTGAACTGGTGTTCTTCTCGGGCACGATGGACTGCGGCAAGTCGACGCTGGCGCTGCAGATGGACCACAACCACTCCGCCCGCGGCCGGCAGGGCCTCATCCTGACCCGCCACGACCGGGCCGGTGCAGCGACCATCTCCAGCAGGCTGGGCCTGCGGGCGGACGCGGTCGAGGTGACGGACGACTTCGACTTCCACGCGTACGTGGTGCACCGGCTCTCGGCGGGCGGCCGGGTGGACTACCTGATCTGCGACGAGGCGCAGTTCTTCGCCGCCGAGCAGGTCGACCAGTTGGCCCGGGTGGTGGACGAACTCGACATCGACGCCTACACGTTCGGGATCACCACGGACTTCCGCACCCGGCTTTTCCCCGGCTCCCAGCGGCTGATCGAGCTGGCCGACCGGGTGGAGGTGCTCCAGGTCGAGGCGCTGTGCTGGTGCGGTGCGCGGGCGACGCACAACGCCCGGACGGTGGGCGGGGTGATGGTGGTCGAGGGCGCCCAGGTGGTGGTCGGCGACATCTCGGTGAACGAGGACGAGGTCGGGTACGAGGTGCTCTGCCGCCGGCACCACCGCCGCCGGCTGACCGCCGCTACGGCCCGGGCCTCGGTGCTCTCCCCGGACGTGCTGCCCTTCGAGCAGCAGGTCTGAGTCCTGTCCTGGGCGCGCTAGCGGAGTTCCAGCACCGAGAAGTGCCCGCCCTGCGGGTCGGACAGCCGGGCGGCGCGGCCGCGGGCGGTGTCGTGCGGTGGGACCAGGACGCGGCCGCCGAGTCCGACGGCGTGCCGGGCGGTGGCGTCGGCGTCGCGGACGGCGAAGTGGACCCGCCAGCGGGGCGGATGGCCGCGCAGTTCGGCGCGGTGCCGGATGCCGGCGACCGGTTGCCCGTGCACGAGTAGCGCGGACTCGTCGTCGGCGTGCCGGACGGGGCGGTCGAGTACGGCGGTGTAGAAGGCGACGGCGCCGTCGGTGTCGGGGGTGAGCAGTTCGGTCCAGGCCGGTCCGCCGGGTTCGGGCCCGGCCTCCCGGCCGGTGTGCTCCTCGCCCTGCCAGAGGCCGAAGACGGCGCCGGAGACGTCGGCGGCGATGGCCATCCGCCCGGCGCGTTCGGCCTGGAGCGGCCCGACGGCCACGGTTCCGCCGCAGGAGCGCACCAGTTGGGCGGTGTGGTCGGCGTCGTCGACGGCGAAGTAGGTGGTCCACTGCACCGGGAAGCCGGTGGCGGTGGAGACGCCGAGGCCGGCGACCGGTGCCCCGTCGAGTTCGGCGCGGACGTAGGTGCCGAGCTGGCCGGGGCCCGGGGTGTAGGTCCAGCCGAGCAGGTCGGCGTAGAACGCGCGGGCGCCGGCCAGGTCGTCGGTCAGCAGGCTGACCCAGCAGGGGGTGCCCTGGGCCAGTCGGAGTTCCACCGCGGGCAATGCGGGCCTCCTCATGGGTGGTTGGCGCAATGGGTGGTTGGCGCACGGAAATCCTCGCGCGCGAGGGTGATGCTTCCACTCTGGCGCGCGTCGAACCCTCGGGCCGCGCGGAAATTCCGGCAAAGAGCGCACAAAGAGCGGCGGGGTGGCGGCGCTGCGCGACAATGGCCGCCATGACCACCTACAACGACGGTTCCCCGCTGATCTCCGCGGCCGGGCTGGCGCAGGCGCTCGCCTCCGCGCGCCCGCCGGTGCTGTTGGACGTGCGCTACCGGCTGGTCGGTGCCGCGCAGTCCGGCCCGACCGCCGTCGAGGAGTACCGGGCCGGGCACCTGCCCGGCGCCCGCTTCGTCGATCTGGACCGGGACCTCGCGGCCCCGCCGGGCGCCCCCGGCCGGGGCGGCCGCCACCCGCTGCCGGACCCGGAGGAGTTCGGCGCGGCGATGCGCCGCCTGGGGGTGGACTCCGACCGCCCGGTGGTGGTGTACGACGGCGCGGCCTCGCTGGCGGCGGCCCGCGCCTGGTGGCTGCTGCGCTGGGCCGGGCACCGGGACGTCCGGGTGCTGGACGGCGGGTACGCGGCCTGGTCGGCGGCCGGACTGCCGGTGACGGCGGAGGTTCCGGCGCCGGCGGAGGGTGATTTCAAGCCGGTCCCGGGGCAGTTGCCCGTGGTGGACGCGGACGGCGCGGCGGCCTGGGCGCGCGGTGCGCTGCTGCTGGACGCCCGGGCGGGGGACCGCTACCGGGGCGAGAGCGAGCCGGTGGACCCGCGCGCCGGGCACATCCCGGGCGCGGTGTCGGCGCCGACGGCCGAGAACGTGGCGGCCGACGGGCGGTTCAGGTCGGCCGCGGAGCTGACGGCGCGGTTCCGCGCGCTGGGCGCGGGTGAGCGGGAGACGGCGGTCTACTGCGGCTCGGGAGTGACGGCGGCGCACCAGATCCTGGCGCTGGAGGTGGCGGGCCTGCCGGCGACGCTGTACCCGGGGTCGTGGAGCGAGTGGTCGAGCGACGAGGCCCGCCCGGTGGCGGTGACCGACCAGCCGGGCTGAGCGGGGGAACGTTCTCAGACAGGGTTTCCCGACGTGCACAAAGTGATACAGGGCGCCGGCTCAGCCGGCGCCCTGTATCACTCTGCTTCTGCTAATCCTGCTTCTTGCGCCGGCTGCCGAAGACGATCTCGTCCCAGCTGGGCACGGTGGCCCGGCGGCCGGGCCGGACGCCGTCCGCCTCGGCCTGGCGGTCGGTGGTGCCGACCAGGCGCTCGCGGTGCGGGGCGACGGCCCGCGGCATCAGGATGTCGGCGTAGGCCGAGCCCGCGCCGACCGCCGGTGCGGCGGCCGCGGCCGCCTCCTCGCTCTCCTCGGCGACCTCTGCGGGCACCGGTTCGATCGGGGCGGGGCCGACGGCGAGGTCGCCGCGGAAGGCGGGGACCACGTCGAGCAGGCTGGTCAGGGAGTCCCTGGACTCGGCGGTGGCCTCGCGGGACTCGCGGACTTCGCGGGCGGACATGATGCGGTCGGCGGAGGGCCGGTCGATCATCGGGCGGGGCGGCCGGTCCTGGGGGAGCCGGGCGATCCGCGGGATGAATGGGAAGACCGACTCCTCCTCGCGCTCGACGTTCTCGCCGATCAGCGCGCGGGCCTCGTCGTCGTTGGGCTGGACCAGGCGCCGGGGCGGGTCGTACGTCCAGGAGGCGCTGCGGCCCTCGTCGTCGGCACGGTAGGCGAGGATGACCTCCCAGGTGCCGTCGTCGCGCCGCCAGGAGTCCCAGCGTTCGGTGTCCTTCTCGGCGCCGCGCAGCGCGAGCCGCTCGGCGACGGCCTCGCCGAGCTGGGGCCCGGTGGATTCGCCGTTGCGGCGGATGGCGGTCTTGCGGGCGCGTTCGGCCATGAAGGCGCGCTCGGCGAGGACCGGACCCTCGAAGCGGCGGACCCGGTCGACGGAGATGCCGGCGGCCTGGGCGACCTCCTCGGCGGAGGCACCGGCTCGTATCCGGGCCTGGATGTCCCGGGGCCGCAGATGGCTCTCGACCTCGATCTCGATCTGGCCGAGGCGCGGACGATCCCCGCGGATGGCGGCGCGCAGCCGCTCGTCGATGGGAAGGGTGTACTCCGTGCTGTCGGCAGCCTTGAGCACCAGCCGTGTGCCGTCGTTGCTGACGGCCACAACCCGCAGTTCGGGCACGGTTACCTCCCGGGTGGTGCCTGCCGACGTCACCTGCGTCGCTGCTCCCGTACTGAGTGTGGCCTGCCCACTCGCGACTGGCCACAACCTTGCTGAGTTCCCCGGCGTGTCGGGCATACGCCCGGTCACGCCGCTGTGGCACGGTTGCCTTTTTGCCACGCCATCCGTCGACGTCGCGCCTGGGTGCCCCGGCCGTCCTCGCACGCGGAGTGTTCGCGACGGTCCGGGACGGGCGTCGCCGTGCGTGCCTGTTCCGTGGCTCTTCGTCAATCTGCCGGTGTGGGCGCAGTCGACAAGTCGACCCAAGGCTCAGGCTTTACGAACAGTACTCCATTCGTGGCATCCGAAGGGGCGGCTCGCCGCTCAAGTCTCCCGCGATTCACGGGAATCTCAAGAGTGCATGCCTCCAACGGCGGACCACCGGCGGGTGAACGGTGATCATCTTCACATATATCGGGGCCGGAGAACCGCATTTTCGTCCCTTGTGTCCTTCTTTGGGCAAGATGGAGTGACTTGTTCGAGGAACAGTCGTACGGACCGAGGGATGTTGATGCCGGAGCGGAGCCCCGCCGAGGAGGGCGGCAAGAAGGAGCGCAAGCGGATCGATCTGAGTGTGGCTCAGGTCGCGGCGAGTGCGCTGGCCACGGTGGTGGGGGCGCTGTTCGCCTCCGAACTCGGCGTGTACGGAACGATCCTGGGTGCGGCGGTGGTCAGTGTCGGGGCCACCACCGGCGGTGCGGTGTTCCAGCACATCTTCCGGCGTACCGGCGAGCAGCTGCGTGAGGCGGTGGTGGACCGGGGGCCCGGCCACGCCGTGAACGGGCTGCGCCAGGTGCCGGAGCGCCCGGTGGAGCCGGCGCCGTCGGCGATCTCCTCGGAGTGGAACGAGCCGCAGGTGGTCCGGGCGCGTCGGCGGTGGACCTGGAAGACCTACGCGGCCGTGTCGGGGCTGGTGTTCGTGGTGGCGATGACGCCGATCCTGGCGTTCGAACTGGCCACCGGGCAGCCGGTGTCGGCGACGGTGAAGGGCGAGTCGGGCAACGGCACCTCCTTCGGCGGCGTGGTGAGCCCGAAGTCCCCCTCCCTGCGGGAGGCGCCGCCGACGGAGCGGCCCTCCACCGGCGGCGGGCACGGCTCGGAGCCCTCGCCGTCCGGCGGTGCCTCGGCCCCGGCGACGACGCGGCCGAGCCGGGAGCCGAGTACGGGCCCGAGCACGAGCCCGAGCGGTGGGACCGGTGGGCACGGCGGCGGTACGGCCTCGCCCTCGGCGGGCCCGAGCGCGACGCCGTCGGCCGGTTCGTCGCCGACCGCGGACGGCGGGAAGCCCTCCGGCACCTCCGGCGGGGCGAGCCCGCAGCCGCCGGTGCCGAGCAACGCCCCCGCCTCCGTGGCCCCGCCGCAGCCCGCGGCGCCGACCCAGGGCGCCACCCCGTGATCAGGCGCCGAGGACCCGGCGCAGGTAGTCGTTGCCGAACACGCGCTGCGGGTCGACCTCGTCGCGCAGGGCGGTGAAGTCGCCGAAGTGCGGGTAGGCGCCGGACAGGTACTCGGCGTCCCGGGTGTGCAGCTTGCCCCAGTGCGGGCGGCCCTGGTGGGCGCACATCAGCTGTTCGACGCCGGTGAAGTAGCCCTGGTCGGCGGTGCCCCGGTAGAGGTGGACGGCGATGTAGGCGCTGTCCCGCCCGGAGGCGGTGGAGAGCCAGAGGTCGTCGGCGGGGGCGAAGCGCACCTCCACCGGGAAGCCGACCTTCCAGTCGGAGCGCTCGACCAGGGCCTTCAGTTCGCGCAGCACCCCGGCGACGGCCGCGCGCGGCACCGCGTACTCCATCTCCACGAAGCGCACCTTGCGCGGGCTGGTGAACACCCGGTGCGCGGTGTCGGTGTAGCTGCGGTCGGACCAGGCGCGGCTGGCCAGTGAGGCGATGGCGGGGATGCTGGCGGGGAAGCGCCGGCCGACCCGGCAGGCGCCCTCCCAGACGGTGTTGGAGAGGAAGTCGTCCTCCAGCCACTCCTTGAACCGGGGCAGCGGGGCGGCCGGGCCCTGGCTGCGGTTGTTGCGCTTGGTGGCGCAGCGGTCGGTGTGCGGGAACCAGTAGAACTCGAAGTGCTCGTTGACCGCGGTGAGGTCGTCCAGCCGTTCCAGCACCTCGTCGAAGGCCATCGGCTGCTCGTGCGCGGTGAGCAGGAAGGCCGGCTCGACGGCGAAGGTCAGGGCGGTGATCACGCCGAGGGCGCCGAGGCCGAGCCGGGCGCCCTGGAAGAGCCGGGGGTGCTCGGTGGGGGAGCAGCGCCGGACGCTGCCGTCGGCGAGGACGATCTCCAGGGCGCGGATCTGGGCGGCGAGCGAGCCGGAGTCGCGGCCGGTGCCGTGGGTGCCGGTGCTGGTGGCGCCGGCCACGGTCTGCACCTCGATGTCGCCCATGTTGGTGAGGGAGAGGCCCTCGGCGGCGAGGATCCGGTTGAGCCGGGCGAGCGGGAGGCCGGACTCGACGGTGATGGTGCCGGCCTCGCGGTCGATCTCGCGGACGGCGGTGAGCGCGTGCGGGCGGAGCAGGACGCCGTCGCCGGCGGAGGCGATCGAGGTGAAGGAGTGGCCGGAGCCGACGGCCTTGACGGTGCGGCCCTGTTCGGCGGCGCGCAGGATCTCCTTGGCCAGTTCCTCCGCGGTGCCGGGGGTGGCGGCCCGGGCGGGCCGGGCGCTCTGGTTCCCGGCCCAGTTGGTCCACCGGGTGGGGGTCGCGGTACTGGCCTGGGGCATGGCGCCGCCTCCTGCTCCGTGGCCGACCGGGGTCGGCGCGGTCCGGGGCGGTGGGGGCCGCCCTACCCGCGGGTAGGCCCGCGGGTAGGGAGAGATTAGTCAGTTCACCGTTCGAGGTCTACGGTCTGTTCGGCCGCTTCGGCGGGCTCGTCGACGGCGAGTCCGGCGCGCAGCCGGCCCAGTCCGGCGAGCGCGGTGACCACGCCGAAGACCCCGGCGGTCAGGGGCACCCAGTAGCCCGCGGCGGAGCCGGCGGCGTCCACCACCCAGCCGCCGGCGGAGGAGCCGACGGCGACGCCGAGGGCGAGCCCGGTGGTCGTCCAGGTCATGCCCTCGGTCAGCTGGGCGGCCGGGACGAGCCGTTCGACCAGGGCCATCGCGGTGATCAGGGTGGGGGAGATGGCGATGCCCGCGATCAGCAGCGCGCCGCCGACCGCGATCAGCCCGCCGACTCCGCGTACCGACTCGGCGACCAGCAGCAGCGGCGCCATGCTGAGCGCCATGAACAGGACGCCGGCGAAGAAGCGGCCGGCCATCGAGCCGGTGAGCTTGAGGGTGCCGAACACCACGCCGGCCAGGCAGGAGCCGAGCGCCCACAGCGCGAGGATCACGCTGGCGATGGACTTGTGCCCCTGGGTTTCGGAGTAGGCGACGGTGACGACCTCGACCGAGCCGAAGATCGCGCCGGTGGCGACGAAGGTGAGGATCAGCACCTGGAGGCCGCGGTTGAGGATCACCGAGCCGCCGGCGTGCCGGGCGCCCGGGTGGACCGGCGGTTCGGTGGCGCGCTGCCCGGCGAACAGCAGGACGCCGACGGCGAGGAAGACCCCGGCGAGCAGGACGCCGGCCTCGGGGAAGACGGAGGTGGCCAGGCCGATGGAGAGGATCGGGCCGACGATGAAGCAGACCTCGTCGACGACGGCCTCGAAGGAGTACGCGGTGTGCAGCTTGGGGGCGTCGTCGCGGTACAGGTGGGCCCAGCGGGCGCGGACCATCGCGCCGGTGCTCGGCATGACGCCCATGCCGGCCGCGAAGACGAAGAGCGTCCAGTCCGGCGCCTTGAACCGGGCGCACAGCAGCAGGCCGACCACGGCGACGATGGTGAGCGCCATGGCCGGGACGATTATTCGGCGCTGCCCGTGCCGGTCCACCAGCCGGGAGACCTGCGGGCCGAGCAGCGCGGCGGAGATCGCCAGGGTCGCCGACACCAGGCCCGCCACCCCGTAGGAGCCTCTCAGCTGGGAGAGCATGGTCACGATGCCGATGCCGGTCATGGAGATCGGCAGTCGGGAGACGAAGCCGGTGGAGGAGAAGGCCAGACTGCCGGGGGAGGCGAATATCTGGCGGTAGCTGGACAGCACGGGAGCTCCGCGGGGGTAAGGAACGAGGCTGGCGAACACAGCTTACGTACCTTGGCAAACAGTATTTTCCGGACATCCTCGCAGCCCCGGCGGGGGTCTCCGGCCCCTCAATGGCAGGATCGGTGCCATGTCCGACGCGCGCAAACCCTCACCGTCCGGCGCCGCCCCGGCAGCGCCGCAGCCGTACGACGCCCTGCTGCTGCTCTCCTTCGGCGGGCCCGAGGCCCCCGAGGACGTCGTCCCGTTCCTGGAGAACGTGACCCGGGGCCGCGGCATCCCCAAGGAGCGGCTGAAGGAGGTCGGCAAGCACTACTTCCTGTTCGGCGGGGTCAGCCCGATCAACGAGCAGAACCGCGAACTGCTCGCCGCGCTGCGCAAGGACTTCGCCGAGCACGGCCTGGACCTGCCGGTCTACTGGGGCAACCGGAACTGGGCGCCCTACCTGGTGGACACCCTGCGCGAACTGGCCGCCGACGGCCACCGCCGCGTCGCCGTCCTCGCCACCAGCGCCTACGCCGGCTTCTCGGGCTGCCGCCAGTACCGGGAGAACCTGGCCGACGCGCTGGCCGCCCTCGCCGCGGAGGGCCTGCCCGAGCTGCGGGTCGACAAGCTGCGGCACTTCTACAACCACCCCGGGTTCGTCGAGCCGATGGTCGACGCCACCCTGGCCGCCCTGGCGCGGCTGCCCGAGGACGTCCGGGCCGGCGCCCGGCTGGCGTTCACCACCCACTCCATCCCGGACGCCATGGCCGAGACCTCCGGCGCCCCGGACGACCCGGCCCGCGGCCGCCCCGGCGGCGCGTACGTCGCCCAGCACCTGGACGTCGCCCGGCTGATCGCCGAGGCCGTCGCCGAACGCACCGGCGTCGCGGACCGGCCCTGGGAGCTGGTGTTCCAGAGCCGCAGCGGCGCCCCGCACACGCCGTGGCTGGAACCGGACATCTGCGACCACCTGGAGGCCCGGCACGCCGACGGCGCGCCCGCCGTGGTGATGGTCCCGATCGGCTTCGTCTCCGACCACATGGAGGTCAAGTACGACCTCGACACCGAGGCCGTCGCCAAGGCCGCCGAACTCGGCCTGCCGGTGGCCCGCGCCGCCACCGTCGGCGCCGACCCGCGGTTCACCGCCGCGGTGCGCGAACTGGTCCTGGAGCGGGCCGCCGCCGAGCGCGGCGAGCCGGTGACCCGCTGCGCCCTCGGCGCGCTCGGCCCCAGCCACGACGTGTGCGCGGTGGCCTGCTGCCCCAACCCGCGAGCCCCCCGCCCGGCCGCCGCCGAGCGCTGACCGCCCGTCCCGTTCCCCCCGGAGGAGAGACCCGTGCCCACCCCCGCCCTGCCCGACGACCGGCTCCTCGACGACCTGCTGGAGGTCGCCCTGGACGCGGCCCGGCAGTCCGGCGCCCTGCTGCGCGACGGCCGGCCCGCCGACCTCGGTGTGGCCGGCACCAAGAGCAGTCCGGTCGACGTGGTGACCGAGATGGACCTCGCCTCCGAGAAGCTCGTCCTGGAACTGATCACCGAGCGCCGCCCCGAGGACGGCTACCTCGGCGAGGAGGGCGCCGAGCGGCCCGGCACCAGCGGGGTGCGCTGGGTCGTCGACCCGCTCGACGGCACGGTCAACTACCTGTACGGGCTGCCCTCCTGGGCGGTCAGCGTGGCCGCCGAGCTGGACGGCCGGGCGGTCGTCGGCGTGGTGTACGCGCCGGCCCGCGGCGAGCTGTTCCACGCCGTCCTCGGGCGCGGCGCCCAGCTCGACGGCCGGCCGCTCTCCACCCGCCCGGCCCCGCCGTGGGGCCAGGCGCTGATCGGCACCGGCTTCAACTACGTCCAGTCGGTGCGGACCCGCCAGGCCGAGGTGCTGCTGTCCCTGATGCCCGAGGTGCGGGACATCCGCCGGGGCGGGGCCGCCGCGGTGGACCTGTGCGACGTCGCCGCCGGGCGGCTGGACGGCTACTACGAGCGCGGCCTCGCCCCCTGGGACCGCGCGGCCGGCTGCCTGATCGCCGCCGAGGCCGGGGCCCTGGTCGGCGGCCGCCCCGGGCACGGCCCGGACGGCGAGCTGACCGTGGCCGCCGCCCCGGGCGTGTATCAGCCGTTGCAGGAGCGGCTGGCCGCGCTGCGCGCCTGGGCGGACTGAAGGCATTTCCTGGGCCCTTGGACGGCCCTGGACAGCGAAGAGCCCTGGCATACGGGGGATGCCAGGGCCTGGGGTTTTCGCACGACCCCCGCAGGGCCGCTGGTGCCGGAGGTCCGGCGTCGGGTCGGAAGGTCGGGTGGATCAGGCGGCGGTGCGGTGGCGCTCCAGCACGGTGTCCACGCCGTGCTCGGCGGCGAGCCGGCGGAGGTCGTCCAGCTCGGACTGCTCCACCTCGGCGAGGAACTCGTCCCCGGCCTCGATCGCGCGGTGCAGATCCTGCTCGGCGTTGGCTATGCGCTGCAGGATTCCGGCCTTGAAGGCGTCCATACGGGCCCCCTTACTGTGTCGGACGTGCACGGTCGTACGTTCTCCGCCCCGAGGAGGTGTGGCCAGCGGCAGCGCCCCGTCCGGCAGGTCGTGGATCTCCGGTCGAGCGCGGAGACGGCCTTCGGCCGCTCCCGGTGACGTCCCAGCCCCAGGGCCGGCGCGGATGAACGCACGGCGGGTGGGTGCGATCGGCCAACAGCCAGATCGCGGGTGTGAAGCTGTCCTCCCCGCCGGGGAGATGGGGAAACCTTCCGGCCCGAGAAAGTTGCCTGTGTCACAGTCCAACCGGACTGGTCCCGGCACGAACGGTCATCACCCGCTGCCAACGCTCCGTGCCTGGGCGGCAGCTTATCGCTGCTTTACCGGCGGACCAGGCAGGATGGAGGCACCGTCGGAGCCGCGCGTCCGCTTCCGGGGCCGGCCTGGAGAAGGGACAACGATCGTGCGGGTTCTCGTCGTCGAGGACGAGCAGTTGCTCGCCGAGGCTGTCGCCACCGGCCTGCGCCGCGAGGCGATGGCCGTCGACGTGGTGTACGACGGGGAGGCCGCGCTCCAGCGCATCGCGGTCAACGACTACGACGTCGTGGTCCTGGACCGCGACCTCCCGCTGGTCCACGGCGACGACGTCTGCCGCAAGGTGGTCGAACAGGGCCTGGCCACCCGGGTGATCATGCTGACCGCCTCCGGTGACATCAGCGACCGGGTCGAGGGCCTGGAGATCGGCGCGGACGACTACCTTCCGAAGCCGTTCGCCTTCAGCGAACTCGTCGCCCGGGTAAGGGCGCTGGGCCGCCGCGCGACCGTCCCGCTGCCCCCGGTGCTGGAGCGGGCCGGCATCTCGCTCGACCCGGGCCGCCGCGAGGTGATCCGCGAGGGCCGCACCGTCCAGCTCGCCCCCAAGGAGTTCGCCGTCCTGGAGGTGCTGATGCGGGCCGGCGGCGCCGTCGTCTCCGCCGAGCAGCTGCTGGAGAAGGCCTGGGACGAGCACACCGACCCGTTCACCAACGTCGTGCGCGTCACCGTGATGACGCTGCGCCGCAAGCTCGGCGACCCGCCGGTGATCGTCACCGTCCCGGGCTCCGGCTACCGGATCTGACCGGATCCGCCGGACCACCTGACCGGATCCGAGCGGACCGGACCGGACCGGATCCGTTCGCCGGGCCCGGTCGGACTCCACCCACCCCGCGCCCGCCCCGGCGGACGCCCCGAGAGGACCATCATGACCACCCCGCCCCCGGCCGGCGGGCCCTCCGGCGCGCCCGCCGGCGGCCCGCGCGCCGTACCGCCCAAGCCCCAGCACCCCCCGCGCGCGCCCCAGCCCGGTCGCTACACCCCCGGCGACGGCATGCTCGCCTGGCTGCCCTTCCGGCCGACCATCCGGATGCGGCTCACCCTGCTCTACGGCGGCATGTTCCTGATGGCCGGCGTGGTCCTGCTGCTGCTGATGTACGTGTTCTTCCAGGACGCCGTGAACAACCTGGCGCCGCGCACGTTCCAGTTCGACGGCAGCCTGCGGGTCAACGGCGTCCCGATGAACAGCGCGCAGTTCAACCAGGAGCAGGCCGGCGACTACCTGCTGCGCTCCAACTCGGCGCTCAACACCCTGCTGCGCAAGTCGCTCACGATGCTGGTCTGCCTCGCCGTGATCGCCTTCGCGGCCGGCTACGCGCTGGCCGGCCGGGTGCTGCGCCCGCTCGGCCGGATCACCCGCACCGCCCGCGACGTCGCCTCCTCCGACCTGCACCGGCGGATCGAGCTGGACGGGCCGGACGACGAGCTCAAGGAACTCGCCGACACCTTCGACGACATGCTGGACCGGCTCGACCGGTCCTTCGACTCCCAGCGCCGCTTCGTCGCCAACGCCTCGCACGAACTGCGCACCCCGCTGGCGATCAACCGCACCCTGCTGGAGGTCCAGCTCTCCGACCCGGCCGCCTCGCCCGACCTCCAGCAGCTCGGCAAGACCCTGCTGGCCACCAACGAGCGCAGCGAACAGCTGGTGGAGGGCCTGCTGCTGCTCGCCCGCAGCGAGAACGAGCTGACCGACCGCCGCCCGGTGGAGCTCTCCGAGGTGGCCACCCGCGCCCTGGAGCAGACCAGGGCCGAGGCGGACCGGCGCGAGGTCGAGCTGCGCTCCAAGCTCGCTCCGGCCGTGGTCGCGGGCAACGGCGTGCTGCTGGAGCGGCTGGCGCTCAACCTGCTGCAGAACGCCGTCCGGTACAACACCCCCGGCGGCTGGGTCGAGCTGGCCACCGCCGAGGTGCCCGGCGGCGGCGAGCTGGTGGTGTCCAACACCGGCCCGGTGGTGCCCGGCTACGAGCTGGAGCACATCTTCGAGCCGTTCCGCCGGGTCAAGGGCGCCGACCGCACCCGCAGCGACAAGGGGGTCGGGCTCGGCCTGTCCATCGTCCGCTCGGTGGTGCGCGCCCACGGTGGCACCATCGAGGCCACTGCGCGCGCCGGTGGCGGCCTCACCATGCGGGTCCGGATCCCCAACCCCTGACCCTGCCCGCCGGGCCCCTCCCGGCCCCGCCGCGCCCTCCCCGCCGCCGCGCTCCGTAAGCGACCGTTCACCGCCGCCCCCGTCAGGCCCGTCAAGACGACATAAGGCCTGGCGGGGGCGGCTTGTCATTTCCTGCCCGAGCAACTTACGGTGTCGTAACCTACGGAACCGTAAGTGCGTCCGCAGACGTGCCCGCCCAACGCGCCCGTCCCGCGCGTGCCGTCCCCCAGGAGCAAGACCGTGACCATCGCCCCTGTGCAGAGCAGCGCCTCCCTCGGATCGACCGGCTGGACCGACGCCCGGCTGATCCTGGCCCTCGAAGAGGTCGTGGAGAAGGAGCTCAACCGCCACCTCGCCGTGGCCAAGGAGTGGATGCCGCACGAGTTCGTGCCGTGGAGCCAGGGCCGCGACTTCGACGGGGTGCTGGGCGGCGACGCCTGGGCCGTCGAGCAGTCCCAGGTGACGCCGCTCGGCCGGGTGTCGCTGGTGGTGAACCTGCTGACCGAGGACAACCTCCCCAGCTACCACCACGAGATCGCCAGCATGTTCGGCCGCGAGGGCGCCTGGGGCACCTGGGTGCACCGCTGGACCGCCGAGGAGGGCCGGCACGGGATAGCCATTCGCGACTTCCTGCTCGCCACCCGGGCCGTCGACCCGGTGGAGCTGGAGCGGGCCCGGATGAGCCACATGTCCGAGGGCTTCGAGTCCGACAACGCGCACAGCATGCTGCAGTCGGTCGCGTACGTGGCCTTCCAGGAGCTCGCCACCCGCATCTCGCACCGCAACACCGGCAAGTACGCCGGCGACCCGCTCTGCGACCAGCTGCTGGCGAAGATCGCCAACGACGAGAACCTCCACATGGTCTTCTACCGGAACCTGCTGAAGGCCGCCCTGGAGATCGCCCCCGACCAGGCCATGCGGGCCGTGGCCGACGTGGTCACCGACTTCCGGATGCCCGGCCACGGCATCCCCGGCTTCGAGCGGGCCGCCGCGCAGATCGCCCTCGGCGGGGTCTACAACCTGCGCATCCACCACGACGACGTGCTGCAGCCGGTGCTGCGCCACCTGCGCGTGATGGAGATCGGCGGCCTCGGCCCGGAGGGCCAGCTGGCGCAGAACGAGCTCGGCGTCTTCCTGGACGGGCTGGACGGCCAGGCGCGCAAGTTCGAGGAGCGCCAGGCCGCGATCCTGGCCCGCCGGGCCGCGCGCAGGAGCGCCGACTAGGGTGTTCGGCGGAGCAGTCGAAGTGGGTGGATTTTCCGTGGTTTGCCCTGGAAGATTCTGAACGTGACCAAGCTCACATCGTGTCGCTCCGTGACTTCACCCGACCTCGGAGAGTGATCATCCGAGCTGGGGTGCCGATCGCAGTCCGTGACCGGATTTCGGGTCAGTACCCGGCCGGATGATTGGTCGGCACCCCAGGTGGGCAAGGGAATGGACGAGCGTCAGCGCGGCCCGTGCTCACTGTGAGTGGCCGCCGAGCGGATGCTGGAGGAGGCTGGCGATGGCCCAGCGTGAGGCCTCCCGCAGCCTGGTGGATCACCCCAACGGACCCCTGGCTGAGTGTCGATTGAGTAACAGGGCTTGAAGTAAGGCAAAATCTCCGCCTCGGGTCGGGCACAAGACCGACCCCCCATGCGTTACGTGCGCTGGAGATACCGCACACACCGCACAAACCCGGAGGGGGAGAGCGAACAATGGCAACGGACTACGACACCCCACGCAAGACCGACGACGAGCTCAACGAAGACAGCATCGAGGAACTCAAGGCTCGGCGGAACGACAAGGGCGGCGGCTCTGTCGACGTCGACGAGTTCGACGCGGCCGAGGGCATGGAGCTCCCGGGCGCAGACCTCTCGAACGAGGAGCTCGCGGTCCGGGTGCTGCCGAAGCAGGCCGACGAGTTCACCTGCATGAGCTGCTTCCTGGTGCACCACCGCAGTCAGCTGTACAGCGAGAAGAACGGCAACCCGATCTGCCGGGACTGCGGCGCCTGAGCACCGCGGCGGACAGGGCCCGGCACCCGCGGCTTCCGCGGGGCCGGCACAGCGCCCCTTCCGGCCCCGGGCAGCGGGGCCGGACGGCAGGTCCGGGAGTCGTCCTGACGGACGGCACCGGGAGGACGGAGTCGGCCATGAGCACGTCGGCCGGCACAAAGTCGTAGGGACGGTCCCGCATCAGCGGAACCGTCCCTCTCCGTTTTTCGGGCCTGTGCGCGTCCGGGGCTGCCCCCGGGCGTGCGCGGGTCCCTCCGCCAGGTGCTGTCCGGCAGGATCGGCCGGAGAGCCCCTGGGCGCGGGCCCCTAGGTGCGGGCGCCGCGACGGGCCTCCTCCAGCGCCTCCGCCAGCTTCATCGGCGAGCGGGTCGACAGGTAGAGGTAGGGCGTCGGGTCGGACGGGTCGGTCACCTCGATCCGCAGCGCCGTCGGGACGTAGCTGCGCAGCAGCATGAAGGCGCGCGGGTTGGCCTTCGGCCCGCGCCAGGCCACCGCCTCGGCGGGGCTCAGCGGGTGCGCGGTGCCCAGGGCGTCCACCGGGATCCGGGCCGGCCCGGCCACCAGTGAGCCCTGCACCACGCGGATCCGGACCGAGCCGTAGCTGCTGATCGCGACCGCGCCGGCGGCGATGCCGACCACCAGCCCGACCAGCGCGGCCAGACCGCCGACCCGCAGCAGGATCAGGGCGAGCGTGAGCCCGGTCGCGACCGGGAGCAGCCACCAGGAGCGCGGCACCGTGAGGCGTTCGTCGTACATGCCCCCATTGTGGGCGCCCTGACGCCGGCACCGGGACGCCACCCCCACCGGCCGCGCGCCTACCCCTGGGTAGGCTGGGGCCCCGTGACCGGTTCGACCACCCCCACCGCCCCCGCCGACCGGCCGGCGCCCGCGCTGCCGCCGTCCCCGACCACCCCGCCGCCGGACGCCGTACTGCCGCCGCGCGCCCCCGAGGCGCCCGCCCCCGGCACCCGGCTCGGCTCCCACTACGAGCACTGCTTCGGCTGCGGACCGCAACACCCCGGCGGGCTGCGGATCGACGCGGTCGCCGGCGAGGGACTCGACGTCACCGCCGAGTTCGCCGTCCGGGACGTCCACCAGGGCGGCCCGGGCCTGGCCCACGGCGGAGTGCTGACCACCGCCATGGACGAGACCCTCGGCACGCTCAACTGGCTGCTGCACGCCCCCGCCGTCACCGGCCGGCTGGAGACCGACTTCCTCTGCCCCGTCCCGGTCGACTCGGTGCTGCACCTGCGCGCCTGGGTCACCGGCGTCCACGGCCGCAAGATCTACAGCGCCGCCGAGGCGCGCATCGGCGGCCCCGACGGACCGGTCGCGGTGCGGGCGCAGGCGCTCTTCATCCAGGTGAAGCTGGAACACTTCACCACGCACGGTCGTCCCGAGGACATCGAGAAGGTCCTCGACGACCCGGATCTGATGAAGCGCGCACGAGCCTTTGAGGTGAACCCTTGAGCAACACCCCCCGCCCGCCGCTGGACGTCCTGATCAGGCGCATCGACCCCGAGTTGCCGCTGCCCGCCTACGCGCAGCCCGGCGACGCGGGAGCCGATCTGCGCACCACCGTGGACGCCGAGCTGGCCCCCGGTGAGCGGGCCGTCCTGCCCACCGGCATCGCGATCGCCCTCCCGGACGGCTACGCGGCCTTCGTCCACCCCCGGTCCGGGCTGGCAGCTCGTTGCGGAGTTGCCCTCGTGAACGCCCCGGGGACGGTCGATGCCGGGTACCGTGGAGAGATCAAGGTGATCGTCGTCAATCTGGACCCGCGCGAGGGGGTCAGCTTCCGCCGAGGGGACCGGATCGCCCAGCTGGTGATCCAGCAGGTCGAGAAGGCCCGTTTCCACGAGGTGGCCGAGCTGCCTGGGTCGGCACGTGCCGAGGGCGGGTTCGGGTCGACCGGCGGCCACGCCGCGGTCTAGCATTCCCGCGGCCTCGCAGGAAGCCGAGCAGGTATTCGCATCGGTCTTGGACCGGGAAGGACAGTGACCGTGTTCCGTCGTCGCCAGAAGAGCGAGGACGCTGTCGAGCAGCTCGCCGACGACGCCATCAGCGCCGACGAGACGGCCGATGACGTCGAAGGTTCCGCCGAGAGCGAGAACGTGACCGAGCTGGACCCGTCCGACAAGGTCGGCCTGCCGCCGGCCCCGCGGCCGGACGGTCCGTGGGACCACTCCGAGCTGGAGAACCCCGAGGAGGGGCGGGTGGACCTCGGGGGTCTGCTGGTCCCCGGTGTCGAGGGCATGGAGTTGCGGGTGGAGGTCGCCGGTGACGCGATCGTCGCCGCGACCCTGGTCCTCGGCAACAGCGCCATCCAGCTGCAGGCCTTCGCCGCTCCCAAGTCGGAGGGCATCTGGGGGGAGGTCCGCGAGGAGATCGCCAACGGCATCACCGCGCAGGGCGGCCTCATCGAGGAGGAGGAGGGCCCGCTCGGCTGGCACCTCCGCGCGCAGGTTCCGGTGCAGCTGCCGGACGGCACCCAGGGCGTACAGCTGGTGCGCTTCGTCGGTTGCGACGGCCCGCGCTGGTTCCTGCGCGGTGTGATCTCGGGCCAGGCCGCCGTGCAGCCGGAAATGGCCGGGATCCTGGAGCAGGTCTTCCAGCAGACGGTCGTCGTCCGGGGCGAGAGCCCGATGGCGCCCCGCGACCCGATCGTGCTGAAGCTCCCCGAGGACGCCCAGATGGTCGCCGACGGCGGCGGTGCGGCTGCGGCTGCGACCGGCGAGGGCGACAACCGTTTCGGCGGCGCGGCCCTCGACCCGTTCGCCCGCGGTCCGGAGATCACCGAGGTCCGCTGACCTGGTCCGTGTCGCACTGATCGCCCCTGCCCGGGACCCCGGGCAGGGGCGATTTGCATGTGGCGGGCCTGTCCCCGTACAGTTCCGGAGTCGCCGCGAGAGAGCGGGGGCAAGCGGAAAGCGAATTCCGATGAATGAAACTCCGGAAAACGGAGCGGAAAACATCTGATAAGCTTGAGACACGAAAGAACGAAGCGCCCGGAGGGCCCGCTGGAAGGCGGTCCGAAGGAAGTGTCCGTTCCTTGAGAACTCAACAGCGTGCCAAAAGTCAACGCCAGATATGTTGACATCCCCGGCCTCAGATTCTTCTGGGGTTGGAGATTCCTTTTGAAGTAAAACACTAGCGAGGACGCAGTGCGCGGGACCGCCCTATTCCGGTGGTTGCCGTGCCGCTCAACGCGGGTGCCGCCCGGTGCTTTTAATTAAGTACTGTGGGTAGACATTCACGGAGAGTTTGATCCTGGCTCAGGACGAACGCTGGCGGCGTGCTTAACACATGCAAGTCGAACGGTGAAGCCCTTCGGGGTGGATCAG